>DATLDN010000235.1:0-5321 GCA_035525855.1 Gemmatimonadaceae bacterium | reverse complement strand
CTGTCGCCGTTGCGAGAAGCAATTGCGCGAATCGCTGACTACGAGTGGCTGTTTTTCACGAGCCAGAACGCAGTTTCAATTTTCTGGGAACACTTCCTTGGAGCAGGACGTGACGCTCGGTCGCTCGCTGGCGTTCGGGTTGCGGCGGTTGGACCAGCTACAGCCGGTGCTTTGCTCGAGCGCGGGATTGTCGTAGATGTTATGCCCGAGCGGTTCGTCGCCGAAGCGCTACTCGAGAAAATGTCTTTGCGCGATGATGTGAATGGTGCGTCGGTTTTGTACGTGACCGCAGAAGGTGCGCGCGAAATTCTCCCAGACGGGCTCACGGGGCTCGGCGCAAATGTGGATCGCATCGAGGCATACAAGTCCATTTCGGATGGTGCCGATGGTAACCGCCTATCGCGCACGATCGAAACGGGAACGATTGATCTCGTGACATTCACCTCCGCATCCGCAGTGCGCAGTTACGTGGAGACAATCGGTGAAGATCTGAGTCGTCGAGTAGCGGCGGGGTCTATCGGACCCGGGACGTCGGCGGCGATTGCCGAGGCGGGGATTGAGCTGCGTGTCGAAGCGACTGAGTCGACAATCGATGGTTTGGTGGACGCAATTCAACGCTCGCTCGAGTGAGCGACGCAAAGGCACGTGTTGTTCGGATTGCCACTCGTGCATCAGAGCTTGCACTTCGCCAGGCTCGTCTCGTTGCCTCTGCTCTCGAGGAACGAGACGTACAATCCGAGATCGTAACGTTCAAAACGACAGGCGACAAAAAACTCACCGAGCCACTGAGTGAAATCGGTGCAAAGGGATTGTTCACGCACGAGCTGGAAGTTGCGCTCGCGAAAAAGAAGGTCGATTGCTGCGTGCATTCGCTTAAGGATCTTCCCACCGAATCTCCGGCCGGCCTCGAGATTGTCGCGCAGCTCCAGCGTGAAGATCCGCGCGATGTTCTCGTTGTAAATCGCGTCTTGCAAGCCGACAGTCTTGCATCTGTTCCGTCGGGATCGCGGATTGGTACGTCGAGTTTACGTCGTCGCGCGCAGCTTCTTTCGCTCAGGCCTGATCTCGAGGTTGTAGACCTTCGCGGCAATGTGCCCACTCGTTTGACCAAAGTTGAAAGCGGTCAGGTTCACGCCGCGATTCTTGCCGCTGCCGGTCTGATTCGATTGAACGCACGCGCGAGAATCACTGCTTTTCTGGAGCCGCCCGAATGGCTTCCAGCGGCAGGGCAGGGCGCAATTGCGATACAGATTCGCTCCGATGATGATGAGATGCGTTCATTGATGACTGCACTGAATGATTCGGCGACATCACTAGCAACTAATGCTGAGCGCGCATTCCTGGCCGCACTCGACGGAGGGTGTCAGGTGCCAATCGGCGCGCTCACATGGCGAGACGCGTCAGGTGCTCTGATGCTCCACGGATTCGTCAGCGACCTTCGTGGGAAGAACTTCGTGCGCGGATCCGTACGCGTTAGTGAGGCGAATCCTGTAAAATCCGGTGAAGATCTCGCGGCCGAGCTTCGCTCGCGCGGCGCTGCGAGTCTTTTGACGGAGCTTCGCGCGACAGAAAACGTGACTCCGCCGCAACCTGAATAATCTCAATGCCTGCATTTCCCGAATATCGATCGAGACGACTTCGTCGCAGTGCGCCACTTAGAAATCTGATTCGCGAAACGTGGCTGCATCCTGCGCAGCTCGTTCTTCCATTGTTCGTGCGAGAGGGAACGAATGTGCGCCGGCCTGTCGGATCGATGCCGGGTGTATCGCAAACATCTCCTGATGAATTGATGCGTGATGCGGAGCGCGCGGCAACCGCTGGAATTGGCGGAGTGATTCTATTTGGAATTCCCGAAACGAAGGATGCGACTGGCAGTGAAGGCTGGAATGACAAGGGCGCGGTGCAGGAAGCGGTACGACGTCTCAAGAGTGAGCTCCCCCAGCTTGTCGTGATTACGGACGTTTGCATGTGCGAGTACACCGAGCACGGTCACTGCGGAATTTTGAAGGATGGCGAAGTAGACAACGACGCGACGCTCGAGCTCCTCGCTCGCGTTTCAGTTTCGCATGCACGCGCTGGTGCCGACATGATTGCGCCGAGTGACATGATGGATGGCCGTGTGCAGGCAATTCGTTCGGCGCTCGATGAGGAAGGATTTCACTCTTCGCCGATATTGAGTTACGCCGCAAAGTATGCGTCCGCCTACTACGGACCATTTCGCGAAGCAGCGGAGTCAGCGCCGAAGAGTGGCGACCGAAAAGGTTACCAGATGGATCCGGGCAATACTGACGAAGCCTTACGCGAAGTTTTTGCAGACATCGAGGAGGGTGCCGATGCGATAATGGTAAAGCCGGCTGGTCCCTATCTCGATGTGATTACTCGCGTGAAGGAAGCGACTGGTTATCCTGTCGCGGCGTATCAGGTGAGCGGTGAGTACGCGATGATAAAAGCTGCGGCCGAGCGTGGGTGGATCGATGGAGAGAGGGTGATGATGGAATCACTATTGGGGATTCGTCGCGCCGGAGCGGATTTCATCCTGACATACTTCGCGCTTGAAGCGGCGGGATTGTTGTAATTAGCGAAACTGCTTTGGCACACACACGACGCAGAATTAACCCGTTGGGTTTTGAGTCAATAGTTCTCGGCGACCGGCTTGCGAGTCATCGGTGATCGGTAAACCCAAAACTGAAAACCCCCTAGCTGATCGCCGAGAACTATTGACTCAAAACCCAACGGGTTAATTACAGTGTCATTGGTGTGCCAAAGTTGTTCCCCAAGGCCAACACCGATTCTTTATCTTTCACTCGATGCTATACCGTACCTTCCCCGGCACGTCAGTCTCTGTAAGCGAAATCGGCTTCGGCACCTGGACACTCTCGACTGGATGGTGGGGAGAGCGAACCGACGCAGAAGCCATAACAATCCTCCGCTCGGCACTCGACGACTTCGGCATCAACTTCTTCGACGCAGCGGACAGCTACGGCAATGGTCGAAGTGAACGCCAGCTCGCCGAAGCATTTCGCGGTCGACGCAGCGAGGTCGTCTACGGAACGAAGATCGGCTACGACATCTACGACGAGTCTGCGAAAAACGCGCGACGCGGACAGCAGGAGCTTCCTCAGAATTTCAGCGCGGACTACATGCGCATGGCGCTCGATCGTTCACTAGAGCGACTCGAGACCGATTATGTCGACGTCCTTCAGCTCCACAATATCAAAATGGAGCACGTGCGCGACCCGGAGATCTGGGAAACGCTGCGCGATTTTCAGAAAGAAGGAAAGGTTCGTGTGTGGGGCGCTGCATTCGGTCCCGCAATCGGCTGGCTCTACGAAGCGCTGGAGCTCGTCGAGCGCGAGAATGATATCGGCACCATCCAGATGATCTGGAATATTCTCGAGCAACATCCTGGAACTGCGATGATCGAAGCTGCGCGCGAGCACGCGCCGAATTGCGTGTTCAACATTCGCGTCACGCATGCGTCAGGAATGCTCGAGGGTAACTACACAGAAGAAACAGTGTTCGCCGAGAACGATCATCGCCGGCATCGGCCACGATCGTGGCTCATCAATGGAATAAAGAAAATTCGAACTCTCGATTTTCTAACAACACAGATGACACTCGGACAAGCAGCGTTGAAGTGGCTGCTCGCAGAGCCTCGTGTAGTAAGTACGTTACCGAACATTTACGACGAGGCGCAGCTCGAGGAATTCGCCGCGGCAAGCGGCGAGGTCCGTTTGAGCGAAGACCAGATGAAGCGGGTTGCCGCGCTGGCCGCAAATAATTTCGGTGTGGAAGAAGAGCCGATGAAATACAAGGGCACTATGGAAAGGGTGCCCACATGAACCCCTGGCACGACTTTCCGGTAGGCGAGCATCCGCCGGAGCGTGTTACCGCAGTGATCGAGATTCCGCGCGGCAGCCGCAACAAATACGAGCTCGATAAAACAACCGGTCGCTTTCGTCTCGACCGCGTTTTGTTTTCAGCGGTTCACTATCCCGGAGATTACGGGCTGATACCGCGAACGCTCCACGAGGACGGCGACCCCCTCGATATCCTCGTAAGCATCAATGAACCGACATTTACCGGCTGTCTCATCGATTGCCGGCCACTCGGTGTATTGAAGCTTCTCGATCGCGGTGAGCCTGACGACAAGATTATCGCAGTCCCCTCGCACGATCCTTTTTACAACGACACATACGACATCGCTGATCTGTCACAGCACTACCTGAAGGAAGTCGAGCACTTCTTTCACATCTACAAGGATCTCGAAGGCCGACGCGTCGAAATCCTCGGCTGGGAGAAAAGCGAGATTGCGATGGAGGTGATCATGGACTCCATCGATCGATACAAGGAGAAGTACCTCAAGGTCGGACCATAATGTCGATGGCGGACATCGCGTTGGATCTTCGCAACACGATTGCGAACGCCACGTCGAGACTCGAATCAATTCCCATTGAGCGCGCCCGCGAGCCGGTAAGTCCGGGGAAATGGTCACCGCAGGAAATCATCGGACACCTCGTAGACTCTGCGTCGAACAATCACGGACGTTTTGTGCGCGCCCAGCTCACAGATGATCTCGAATTTTCAGGTTACGATCAGGAAGCGTGGGTAAGGCTGCAGCAGTACTCGACTGCCGAGTGGGCCGATCTTCTCACGCTATGGCGTCAGTTCAACTTTCACATTGCACATGTCATCGAGCGGATCCCTCCCGACGTTGCGACTCGTGCGCGGACACAGCACAATCTCGATCAGATTGCTTGGAAGACCGTGCCTCGTGATACGCCTGTGACGCTCGAGTATTTCGTTCGGGATTATGTGGCGCATCTGAAACATCATCTCGCGCAGATTCCGTCGTGAAACAAGCCGGATATTCGGGAACGCCGCTTCTCAAGAAGCTTGGCGTAAAAGAAGGAAGTCGTTTTGCGGTTATCAAACCGCCCTCTGGGTTTGTTGATTCATTACCGGAGCTTCCCTTTCGCGCAACGCTGATTCAGCGCGGAAGTGCGAAGGCCGATGTGATTGTATGGTTCATCAAGTCGAGCGCAGAGCTCGCGGGGATCGCGACTGCGATCGACAGGATGCCCTATGACGGTGGGATGCTCTGGGTTGCATGGCCGAAGAAAGCATCCGGGGTTAAAACAGATGTAACCGAGGATGTAATTCGCGGTGTTGCTCTGCGTGCCGGGCTTGTCGATACGAAGGTGTGTGCGATCGACGAGACCTGGAGTGGGTTGAGATTGTCGCGGCGAAAAGTGCCGTGAGTTAACGGAGAGCCCGAGGAAACCCATTCTATCGCGGAGGCGCGGAGACGCGGAGCAGGC
>DATLDN010000230.1:0-5263 GCA_035525855.1 Gemmatimonadaceae bacterium | reverse complement strand
CATTTTGCGCCCCGACGCGTGTCCCGGAGGAAGTGTATCTGGTTCTTCGTCCGCACGGCGGGCAATCCGACTACACAACGTTGCTCCACGAATCAGGTCACGCCCTGCATTTCGCAAATGCGCGTCCTGATTATCCGTTTGAGTTTCGGTGGCTTGGCGACAATTCAGTTACCGACTCGTACGCGATGCTGTTCGATCATCGAATGCAGGATCGAGGATGGCTGCTTCGGTATACAGAACTTGGCAAGAACACAATCACAGATTTTCTACGACTCGCCGGATTCGAGGAGCTGCACTTTCTCCGCCGATACTGTGCGAAGCTGATTTATGAAGCCGACGCGTACGGTGGCGCCGCTGGATGGAATGCGCTGCCGGATCTTTACGTCGACACACTGACGGGCGCGACGACCTTTCAATATCACACCGCAGACGCTTTTATCGATTTCGATCCGCGTTACTACTCCGCGAGGTATTTGCGCGCATGGCAGCTACAGTCGCTGCTCAATGAGACGCTTGTGTCTCAATTCAATGAAGACTGGTTTCGAAATCCTGCAGCGGGCCCGTGGATGATTCGGGAGCTCTTCGCGGAGGGGCAGCGAGAAACCGCAGAGGAGCTTGGCGAACGAGTCGGAGTATCGCGGGAAGGTTTGTCATTCGCGCCTCTCATAAGAAGCATCGAGCGTCTTCTTGACAGCTGACATTGCGGCGATCGAATCGGAAACCGTCGAGATCCTTCAGCGACTCATTCGATTCAAGTCGGTAAACCCGCCGGGAGATGAGCTTCCTGTCGCGCAGTACATCGATGACCTATTCAAATCGGAAGGAATAGAGAGTCGCATTCTGATTCCGTCCGACAATCGCGGAATCGTAATCGCGCGAATTCGCGGGGATGCAAGCGCACGTCCGATCATGCTGCTCGCCCACACCGACGTCGTGTCAGTCGAGGCAGACAAGTGGTCTTGCGATCCCTTCGAGGGAGTTATTCGCGAGGGATATGTGTACGGACGCGGTGCGATCGACGACAAGGGAATGTTGGCGGCCAACATCATGACGATGCTGTTGCTTCGGCGGGAAGCAGTGGCGACAGGGCAAACGCTATCGCGAGATGTGGTGTTCCTCGCAACAGCGGATGAAGAGGCCGGCGGCGCCGCCGGAATGAAATGGCTGACGGAGAATCATCGTGATCTGCTCGATGTCGAATTCGCGATCAACGAAGGCGGCCGCACCCGGATTATCGAGGGAGGCAAACGTTACCTCGCGATTCAAACGGCCGAGAAAATTTCGCACATCGTAACGCTTACTGCGCGCGGACCGGCAGGACATGCTGCGATTCCTCAGGAGACGAACGCGATTTTTCGGTTGGGCCGGGCACTGTAGAGGCTCGGCCATTATTCTGCGCCGATGACGCTCACGAGCACGACTCGACGTTTTTTCGGCGAGCTCGCGCAGATTTGGCCTGAAGCGACTCAACGGAATGCGATGTTGGCACTGGTCTCCGACGATGCTGAAGAACAGACGCGTGCAGCACTCATCTTGTCGCAGGTTCCTGTCTTCAACGCGGTACTTCGCGACACCATCTCCCCGACCATGATGTCGGCGGGAAAGCAGGGAAACGTGATCCCCGCTGAAGCGAGCGTGATGCTCAATCCGCGGACGATTCCCGGGCATTCAATTGACGATCTCGCGGCGAAAATTAGCGCGTTTATTGGTGATGACGGTGTAGAGGTCGAGGTGACGCATCGTGGCGTCGACGCGGCGGCATCGGATGAGAATTCAGTGATGTTCGAAGCGATTGCTTCGGCGGCGAAGTCGTTGGATCCCGAGATGGCTGTTGTTCCCTATCTGAGCACGGGCGCAACTGACAGCTCCGCGCTGCGTCGGCTCGGAATCAATGCTTACGGGTTGCTTCCCTTTCCTATGGTGCAGTCCGACGAGGAAAGGATGCACGGACACGATGAAAGAGTTCCGATTGCATCACTCGTATTCGGAACTAAACTCATTTACGAATCCGTCCGAAGAGTTTGCACATAACTACTACGAAACAATTTTGAAACCCGTTCAGTTTTGAGTCAATGGTTCTCGGCAATCAGCTAGCGGGTTTTCAGTAAGGGGTTCTACTCATCACTCACTGCTCGCGGGCTGATTGCCGAGAACGATTGACTCAAAACTCAACGGGTTTCAAAGCTGTTGATTTAGTACCTACCGGCCCTGCAGCTCATCCGCTATTCGAGCACCGTCGTACATCTTTCGGATCGCTTCAACGATCCCGGCCGAATGAACGCCAATCATTCGATCTACCTCGGGATCAAGCAGGAACCGGCTTGCAACTCCCTCGATATTCGAATCGAATGCGAGACCAATCACTTCTCCATTGCGATTCACAACCGGACTTCCTGAATTTCCGCCGGTGATGTCATTCGTAGAAACGAAATCGAAGGGCGTCGAAAGATTCAGCCGATCACGACGAGCTATCCATCTCTGCGGGAGATTGAATGGCGGCTTGTTGTCGAACGCTGCTGCACGCTCGTACAAACCGTAGAAGGTCGTTTTGTACGGAGTGATGGTTCCATTTGCGGGATAGTCGCGAACCACACCGTCGCTGATTCGTAGAGTAAAGGTCGCGTCCGGCGGAAGCGTCGTTCCATAAATCGCAAATAAGGCCTGACCAACTCGCTCGGCATTCGCTGTAATAATTGCGTTCAATGAATCCGTGCGAGCAACAACCCCCCGATTCAATGGATCGATCGCGCGGGCCAGCCTGATCATAGGATCGTCTGACGCGGCAACTGCGGCTGCTCCGCCCTCTACAAGAGCTTTCCGAACGTTCACGTCGCCCAGCTTCGTGCCAGATACGAGCGCATCTGCTGCAGATTCGGGCGTTCTGCCCGCAAGTGCTGCGGCGAGGAATGGATCGTTGGCTGGCAGCTCCTGCTGCGCGAAACGGAACTGCGCCGCTAGTGAAAGTTTTTCGAGCGGCAGATCGACCCGACGATCGCCCAACAGAGAACGCTTGATGTTTTCGAGTCCCATCCCTCGATAGGCAAGCAAGCGCGATTCGTCCGGCTTCGCGGATTCGTTTGCCAGTCGAACGATTTGCGATGCCATCGCGAGAAGCTGAGAGCCCGCTAAAGTCGCACTCGGCCCAAACCCATAGTTTCTCGATTGAGCGGCGAATGTACCGAGCTGCCGCTCAGCAGCAGCGATCGAATCCCATGCGAAACCATACTTTGCACGAAGTGCAGGGTCTGCATTGATCCTCGCGCGGAACTCAGCCTCGAACGCCCGCTTTTGAGCCATTCGCACGCTGTCAATCAAACCGCGACGATATCCACCAATAGCTTTCTGCGAATTCTGAATCGAGAAAACCTGGTTCTGATATCTTCGCGCCGCCGATGTATCCTGCTTCTGAACGAGGTCATAGATCGTGAGCGCTCTCTTATAACCGCCGAGTGATCCCGGATAAGTCACGTCACGCAGAAATTCCATTTGTGCGAGCGTGTTCAACCGTCCAGTTGAACCAGGATTGCCGACAATGAAAATCGGTTCGCCGTCACCCGCGCCATTAGCGCTCCACTTTAGATAGTCAGTCGGATGGTAAGGCGCACCATTTTCGTAAACGCGAAGAAGTGCCAGGTCGAGATTGTATCGCGGAAATGTGAAGTTGTCGGGATCCCCACCAAATGCAGCAATCTGGTCTTCCGGCACCATAACGAGGCGCAGATCGCTGAATCTCTTGTACCGATACATCGAGTAAATGCCGCCCTGATAAAGCGACACGACCTGACAGGTCAGGCCGGTCGACTGCGAGCATTGCTGCTGCAGCTGCGATACGATCTGCGAACGCTGCTGTGCTTGTTGGGCCGGAGTCGATCCGGTTATTGCAGCTCGAACCTTGTCGGTCACCGGCTCGATGGAAATCAGCTGATCGACGTACAAACCTTCACACTTCTTCTCGTCGCTCAGTTTCGCGGCTGCAAATCCCGTCTCGATGTAGTTGCTGTCTTTTGGAGATACTGCGTCCGTGCAATCGCGCGCGCAGTGGTGATTGGTCATCACCAATCCATTCGCTGAGACAAACGACGCCGAACAGTTGGGAAGCCGAATGGAGGAAAGGCGAATGTGGTCGAGCCACTTCTGGTCGGGTGCAAATCCGTACGTCTTCTTCCAGTAGTCGAGCGGTGGAGCCTCGAATGTCCACATCGTCCCGAACTGCGGTTGATATGTCGGCGGAGGGAGTGGACCCGGAGGCAGCACGGAAGTTACAGGACGGCTGCTGATAGTGGTCGACGTGTCGGTCGTCGGCTGGACAGATGCACAGCCGTAGGCCGCGGCTGTCAGCAGGATTGCTGCAGATACGCGAAGTGTCATGACTCGATTCATAGTGTGCGATTCGCGGGAAAAGTGGTGGAGGTGCCGGCGAATAAGGTTGGCTCGCTTGTTGGTGATAGGCGAGCCCGGTAGATTCTGACTTCGAACTGTTTTACGCACAAGCCATACCTATACTAACTGCTCGCTGCTGACTACTGACTACTGAACTGCTTAACCGAAGAATGGCTCCCCCTACCAATTCGCAGCGCGACCGCACTGTCCAGGAGCTGACTACCTCCCTCACGCCTGCCGAGGTGTTGAGCGAAGCAAAGACTTTCTTTGCGCGGCAGAATGGAATTTACGCGGCGTTCCCGGAGCAGGAGAGTGATGCACACCTCACGCTGCGCGGGCAGGGCGGTGAAGAGATCGTAATCGGTGTCGTCCCGGCAAGTGAGGGAACACATGTGACCGCGTCGACCTATCTCTTTGACCAGCAAGTTGCGCGACTGTTGAGCATGCTCCCGCCGCCTCTAGTCCGGTCCGCTTCGTGACAGCACCCCCGTTCGTTACGTCGCTTCGCAATAACGGCGAAGTAATCGTTCTGGAAGCCGGTTCCGAGCCGGTTTTACACTTAAGAGTTCAGGTCATCGATCTGTGGGATTCCATACGCGTCGATGCCCCGGCCTCGGAGCCAGTAATCTCCGTCAAGCGCGCGGCACTCGACGCGCTGTATCCGGATGGTGTGGACGCGGATGGGTACGTCGTGCGTCTTCATGGATTCGAGATTCTGGACGAGTCTGCGAGCCTCGCTGCTGCTGGAGTGCGTAACGGCTCGATACTTCTTCTTGTAAATCGCCGGCGTCAGCCGGTCAGATAAGGAGCGAACCGGCGACGTGAGCGTCGCCTTCATCTCACACTCCGACTGCGGCCGTCACGACACAGGCTGGGAGCATCC
>DATLDN010000224.1:0-11930 GCA_035525855.1 Gemmatimonadaceae bacterium | reverse complement strand
CGGGGCGTTGTCCCCGTTTCACGCGTGATCGATCCGCTCTTCCGACGATTGTTCGGCCGATCAGTGATAGCGGTTTACAAGAACGCAGATCATCGCTGATTCAGCTCGACCACGTAAAGCAACGGAACATTCATACGCTTCACAACGTGTAGCACGCGCCCCGGATTTCGAAGGTGAGCGTTGTACCTCGTGATCGAAAGAATCACATCGGGATTGTCGTGCTGCCCCACGGGGGTGAAACGCGCGCCATTCGTTTGATCCCGCTGCAGGTAATAGGCAGTTTGGAAATCGCCGGCAGTGTTGGCGACGCGAATCGATCCGCCGGGCGCGCCGACCTTGTAATTCGCAAGCAGCCAATCAACGCCCTCCTTGTGTGACACCCCCCAGTAATCGGTTTCGAATCTTCCCAGAGCGTGAGCGAGTCCGCCAAAAGAACGATTGAAGTAGGCGTACTGGTATGGATGAAGTTTTGCCATGTCGTAGACCGTCAACATGGCGAGCACTGAAACCACGACACCGACTGCGAGCTTCAGGGGGCGCGACAGGTTGTTCATCAGCCATGCGAGCGAAATACCCGTAAGCACGGCGAGCGGAGGAATCACGAAAAGAAAATGACGGTTTCCGTCGTAAAGAATCGGGTGTGCGACGAAATACATTACGAGTGGGAAAGCCGTGGCAAAGATGAGGAATAAAACCTTGCTTTGCCTCTCGTAATCGCGTCTCACGCGCGCCGGCCTGTTCCGCTTGGCAAAGAGCGCTACGCCTGTAACGGAGAGAATGAGTGCGTAGAACTCGGGCAGTGTGATTGCGAACCACGTGGGGAGATAGGACAAGGGAAGTGAGTCCGATCGCACGAAGGCGCCGCGATACAAAGTTGTGGCGCCGTAGTCCGTAAAATTCGCATTCGCTTTTAGTGCGCGAAGCGGATTTAGAATTGGTGAGACCTGGCCGTACGGCCACCATATGAGCATCACAACCCATGCAATCAGCCCGACGACAAGGCATTGCCGAATAAGGCGAAGTACATCGCTCAATACAATGAATCCGCCGGAGTTTGCCCTGAGTCGCGCAACTATTCGAAGGGCGATCAACACAACGAAGTAGCCAAACAGGATTATGCCACCCACTCTGATTCCGAGCGTCAGACCTATAGCAACACCAACAGCTAACAATGGCTTCCACGCCGGCGTACCAACGAAATCGTAAAACGCGATGATGTAGTACAGTGACACGAGAAACGTGACCGCGAACGGAATGTCCTTCGGGTTGATGAAGGAGTGACCGTAGTACGAGGGCGTAATCGCGAGTAACACGAGCGAAAAAAATCCTGCCATCGGCCCCGCTACTTTTCTCCCGGTGCGATACGCGAAGAACAATCCAACGAGGCTCGCGATAGCGATCAGTGCATGCCCTGTATCGTAGAGTCCCAGTGGAGAATGCTTTGCGACGAATGCGCTGATCGCGTTAAAAAAACTTCCGTAAAGTCTCTGATTACCGTCGTCGATAATTGCGCGATCGCGAAATCCGGATGCGTACCAATCCAGAAAGTATTTGCCGTTCGTTGCCGAGTGTCGCTCGTCGATGGTCGCGCCATAATCGCGGAACGTGATCGCCATGACCGCGGCAATCACCGTCAGTGCCGAGATCGCCGCGACGTCCCAACCATTTCTTGCAACCTCACGTTCGCGTTCAGCCACGTTCAGCGGACCATGAGGTACGCTTTCTCGTTCTGCCACGCGACGCTGTCGACGACGTTCCAGCCGCGCAACGGCCGTCTGGCAACCAAGAGAATCCGTGCATCGCGATGTGAAACGCTGTCCGCAGTCTTCTGCAGTGTTGACGGCCAGACGAAATAGTATTTCCCGAGTCGTCTGAACCGATCCATGCCGTCGGAATAAATGATTTTGGGAGCTCTCTGAAATTGTGCTGGCGTCATTCCGGCAAACGCGGCCGTGTACAGGTGGCGCTCGGATCCATAATTCTCGATCAGCACGGCGTCGAAATTCTTTTGACGGCGGCCAACAGCTTTATCGAGCTGAATCAGAAAGTTCTGGAAATACGCTTCGCGGAAATGCACACTGCGCGAGTAACGCCATGTAATCGCGGCCGCCGATGCAACGAGCAGCGCGACCGATGTGAGATAATAGATTCGCCTTAGTCTCGGCTGCGAGAAGAAACGTCGACCGAGCCAGATCACGCCGGCGGCGGACACCAGCGGCGTCAACGTTGCCATGCCAGAGGCGCGCAATGTATTGGGATTTCCTGTGGTGAGCGCCGCTGGGAGAATCACAATCGCGAGTGCGGGATAGATGTACCATTTCGGCTCGGGACGACGGCCAAAGTTCAGCAGCGCGAGCGTGAAAATTCCTGCATAGAAGAAAAGAACTTCTGGCGGGAGCAACCGTGCGACAGTGAGATCGGAATAGTCGCGGGGAATGAAGAGATACCGTGGCGCGAGATTCAACCAGTAATTCCACAAAACCTGCGATGCATAGCTAATTGGATTGCCGGCGTGAACGGACAAAACTTTTGCTCGAGCGAAAAAATGCTGTTGCTCGGACGCGAGCACGATAATCTGCGGCAGGGCACCTATGAACGCTGTCACGGCGAGAATGAGCAAGGCGGCTCTGCCTCGCTTTCCCTGACGGCGCATCATATCCACCGCGATGCATAGAAAAAAAAGAAATGCCGTGAGCTTTGTCGCCTGATAAGCATTTGCAGACAGGCCCACGACAAAACCGAGTAGAGCAGTTGAACCGAGAGGAAAGCCGGTTCTTGCGCCGCGGTACCATAAAAACAAGATCAGAATCGCGAAGAACGCAGGCAGCATCGCGCCTTCATGTGCGACACGCGAGTACTGAATGTGAAGCGGCGACAAAACACCCAGCAGCAAGGCCAAAAGACCATATGTCGATCCGCCTGCGGATTTCGCGAGCAGATACAGAAACCATAGCGACGCGATGCCGAGGATCGCCGCAGGCAGTCGTCCAGCAATGATGGAGAAGCCGCTCAGGGACATCGGTACGGCAGCGAGCCACGCATACATCGCGGGGCGATAGTCATTCTCACCGAAGGCGCGCACAATTGCTGGATGCGGCGTCCCGAACCGATCCGCTCCCGTTGTCGCTATGGAGTAGCCGTCATACATATTTGACAGCTCGTCCTGATGAACGCCGAGTGGATATTGGTCGAGCTGGTAGAACCGCAGCGCTGCGGCAATAGCCATCAGGAGCGCGACAGCCGCAAATTCCCATCGCAGACGGCTTCGCGTTGCGCGCCGGGCATCGACTACTTCAGACAAATATGAACGTCCTCGTTGAATCGATTCCGGTGAAGCTTAAGTTGAGCGCGTGACGTCCGCCCCTCCGGAAAAAACCACGCGCGCAACGCCGTACGATACAGTGATTGTGTTGTCCGGTCTCGTGGCAATCGGCATCGGAGCCGTTTATTGGCTGATGCGGCTCGGATTCACCAATCCGGTTTCGCCCGTGATAAAGCCCGTCGCTCTCGGGCTTTTCATATTCTCGTTCCCGGCGACGGTAAACCTGATCTCGTTTCAAAAACGGCAATGGTGGTCGTTTCCCCCGTTTCTCTGGCTCAGTGCTCTCGTCATCTCCGCTGCGCTCGGTCGGATCCAGCCAATCATCGGATTAAACGCATTTCCGCTGCTCGCACTGATTGGAGCGGCTTCGTTTGCAATTGTGTTTGTTCGTTGGATCCCGCGGGCGTCCATTTGGAGAACGCTGGCTCTCATTGTTGGCTCGCTCGCGTTTTCCGTTTGGGCATCAGGTGTTGTATGGGGGCGAATCTACAAGAATCCGCTCTTCTTCGAGAACTTTGTTCTCGATGGCAAGGCCCATCATGATAGTCTCGTGCTTGCCGCGATCGGCAACATGCTGCGCACATATCACGCGGCATCGACGGGCATCGATGGATTGAACTACGTGCCATACCACTGGGGAACGCCGTGGTTGTTCGCCCAGTGGTCCAACCTGATTGGATCAGAAGTTCTGGATTTCTATCAGCTGGGTTTTCCGGTGATGATGATTCCCTTGTTCTTTGCCGGAACACTTGGGTTCTCAGTCGCGCTCAGGAGCTTCCGCGAACGGTCGATGGATTTCGATCTCCGCGATGACTTCCGACTGTGGCTCGTGTTTCTCGCGGCTGCCATCGGATTGATTCCGATATCAGGACTCGACGCAATGGCAGTGTGGACCTCGAACATTCTAATCTCGGAGTCGTACACCGTTGCGATTCCGTGCGCGCTTTTGTTCCTCGCAACGGTGATCGCCTTCTATAAGAACCTTCGCCGCGGAAGCCTCGGCGAAA
This sequence comes from Gemmatimonadaceae bacterium, assembly GCA_035525855.1. Classification (GTDB taxonomy): domain Bacteria; phylum Gemmatimonadota; class Gemmatimonadetes; order Gemmatimonadales; family Gemmatimonadaceae; genus UBA4720. The sequence goes on along the minus strand of DATLDN010000224.1, from coordinate 7,601 downwards.
TTGTTTTCGCACTTGGATTTCTTCCTCTTGGCGTTGTTGCTCTCGGTTATCTGAAAATTTCTCTGATGATTCTCGCGTTCGCTGCGGGGATCTACACGTTGGTGCGCCTCCGGCTATACAGAAACAATCTGTTTGTCGCTTCGGCGGTTCTTACAACGATTCTGGTGTTTTTCGCCTACACACGCGTGTCCTTGCCCGCGCATCGCGAAGGATTGGCACCGCTCGACTTTCTCTGGAATTTCGTGCGACCGGCATGGTGGCCATTCTTTATTGTCGTGCATCTGTTCTGGTCATGGCTTTATGCTTTTTTCCGTCTGCGTTCCGAAGGAATCGGTACACTCGCGGATGTGAAGGAGGCAGCTGCCGAGGGCCGGATTCTGGACGTGGAGATCGTGATTTTAATTGCCCTTCTGGGCTTGGGTCCTGGCCTGGTGACGCATATCGACGGCGGGTCGGCGTTCTATTTCTCCGATGTGCAGCGATGGCTCGCACTCGGTTTCATCCTCGCGCGTATTCCTGATTTCTTTTCATCACTCATTGGAGAAGCAGTTCCGCGCCCATCGACCAGGCGAACGGCGCGAAGAAGTTTTCTCGACAAGATCGATGCGATCAGTGCGAGATCAGTCGCTCTTGGGTTTCTTCTGATCCCGATAATTGGATCAATTGGTTCGAACGCTCTCGTTTGGCCGCTGACAATGGCGCGGGCGAACGCGGAAACCCGGTATGCGCTGTATCCCGCGCCTCAACGCGCGAAAATTCCGACCGGTCTTCACGGACTTCCATATCTGCACGACGAAAACATTCTCGCTACTGGATTACAGATCTCGCGGAATTTTGTCGTGGGACACGCGTTGCGGAATATTGCGGCGACGCCGGCCGCGTTGCGCCGTCACACGGCGTTGTTCATTCCGCAGGATCAATCGCCTTATTGGCAGAGTCTCACGCGACCCGGGGCGTGCACATTCGCAGCTTTTGTAGCCCCCGCGATGGGCGACATCGCAATGATCGACGGCATGCCGGCCTATGGGTGCACGCTCAGTCACTACTACGGGCTTGGCTCGTTCGCGCCGCGTTCGCGGCAGCAGGTCGCCGCTGATCTTGAACCGCCCAATATCTGTCGGCGTGCAAACGACGCGGGATTCGATCGAGTTCTCGTGCTCACGTTTCCGAATGCCAGAGCTGACCTTCGACCAATAGAATGTCGAGCGCGATAGACCCGCGTCACGATCTCGCCGGACGCGACCTGGAGCGCGACGATCGTGCAACAGTTGCCGTGTTCAGCAGCATTCTCTCGATCGTAATTGGTGCGGCGTACTACTTCTCGCGAAGTGGTTTCAATAATCCGCCACTTCCGGTTGTCGCAACGGTTGGATACGCGCTCTTCATTCTTGCAACACCATTCGTTGCATGGCGCCTTATACCTCGCGGCCATTACGAAGAGCCTGAAATGTGGTACCGGAGCCAGGCGTTTTTCACTCTGGTGTTGATAGCAGTCACCGCGCTCGCCGGTATGCTCGTACCGTTTTCGGGAATCAATATCGTCTGGTTTTTTGCTGTAGTTGGCTATGCATCGGCGCTATTGGCACTCGCAATGTGGATCAAATCCACTCGAATCTCTGCGACGCTCGCGGTAATTGTGGGCGCGGGCGTGTTTGCGTTGTGGGCCGGCGGAGTTGCGTGGAGTACGCGCTACAAGACGCCACTGTTCTGGGAAACTCTCGAGTACAAAGCCGACGTTCATCACGATCCGCTTTACTACGTGAGCATGGCGAACAGCATGCGAACGTATGGAGTTCCGAGCACTGGTCTCGATGGCGTGCCATACACTCCGTATCACTACGGCTCAGCATGGCTCAACTCGCAGTGGGCCTACTTGAGCGGCGTCGATGTACTTGGCTTCTACACGCTCGGCCCATCGGTGATTGTCATCCCGCTTTTCTTCGCAGCAGTGCTGATGCTCGCCGTTGAGATGAAGCGCGGCATGACAGGTGATCGCTCGATTGTCCCTCGAGCACTGCGTTCTGATTACGCTGCGTGGGCTTTGTTTTTCGCTGTGAGTATTGGCGTCATTCCCAGCTCCGGTCTCGATGCGATGGGAATCTGGAATAGGCATGCGCTCATCTCTGAGTCGTACGTGATTGGTCTGCCAGTTTTTCTGTTGATCCTCTGCATTGCAGTGATTTACTGGCGGCGACAGAGAACGAAACACAGGGTTTCAGATGTTGTCTTTCTGTTGTTGTTTGCGCCGGCGATGCTCGTTGTTGCAGGCTTTCTCAAAGTTTCGACAATGCTGCTTCTGCTCGCGGCTGGGTTGACTGTATTTGTGCTAGGCAGGTTTTATCGCGATCGCGTGATGCTGCTGTCAGCGTTGATTTGTCTCGTGGTCTCGGTCGTTGCATTCAAGCTCGTCTCAGTAAGCGCGCAAAATCAGGGAATCGTCCCGTTCTCATACATGCGCTATTACGTGAACGCAGCGTGGTGGCCGTATTTCGTTCTGGTTCATCTCTTCTGGACCTGGGTTTACGTCTTCGTTCGGTTGCGTGAGGAAGGCGTACGAACGGTCGGCGATGTTCGGCAGGCCGCCGCACACGGTCGCATAACCGACGTCGTCGTGTTGGCTGTTGTTGCGATTGCCGGATGGGCAGCGGGCGAAGTGATCGATATTCACGGCGGCTCAGCCGTGTATTTCTCGGACGTTCAGCGGTGGCTAGCGCTGTCGCTGCTAATGGCGTCGGCGAGCCGATGGCTCGCGCAACGAAGAGCAGACACGACAACTGATCGCCGCCAGTGGGGAAGTTTGCGTGTATCGAGGGCATGGATGATCCTGCTCGCAATTCCGATTAGTATCACATTAGTACTAAATGCGATGCGTGCGCCACTAACCGCCTTCCGCGCCCAAATAGATTTGCGGCGCCAGCTGTATCAGGAAGCTGGAGTTACAGCGCCAGTCGGAATTCGCGATCTTGGAAACCATGCCGTTTTGTATAAAGGCTTGGCGCAATCCCCCGCGTACCCCCTGATATCGACGTTGCGCCAGCTCGGCGCCGGATCGCCGTCGATTCGTGCAAGAACTGCCGTCTTCATTCCCCAATCCGACACATCGTTCTGGCACATTTGGAAAGAGCCTGAGCGTTGCTCGTTCGTCCCGCTCATCGTTCCCGCGACCTCTGGACTGGCTCTTATCGACGGAATGCCGCCGCTCGATTGCAATGTTACGGTGCAATACGGAATGACCATATACACTCCGCGGAAAACCCCGCAGCTGGCGAGCGACGTGACTCCCCAGGCATTGTGCTCGAGAGCAAAGGCGAAGGGATTCTCTCGAGTAGTCGTGGTCGATGGCGACGCCAATCACGTCGATCAGCGAATAATTTCCTGTCCGTCTAGGTAGCCGGGCTCACTGCAGCGCTTTCCGCGTCCACACGCGGAGATAGTGCCGGAACCGCCTCGGCCGCCTGGGCGGTGACTGGTTTTCCCGTGCGAGACGGAAGCAAGCGATCGCGGAGACGGAGCACAGGAAGCTCGATCACTGCAGCAGCAGTCATTCCTACGATCAAACTTCCGATCAGATAGGTCGCTAGCGGAACGAACCAGGCATCCGCGGAAATGCCGAGCCGATTCATTATATGCGGAACAGCAACAGACCACGGGATGTGCCACAGATAAATCGAATACGAAGCAAGACCGACCCGCCCAATGACTGCGGCAAGTCTCGAAAAGGGCGCTTTGCGAACGAGCAGCAGCAGGACAAGTGTTCCGAACGTGAGCGCAAGTAGTAAGAACCCTGCAATTGCGGTGAATTGCTGATTCAAATCCAGGAACAGGAACGGCACCGCAACAGAAACCGCCACCGCAAGTACACTCTGATGGCGAGTTACAAAGTCACGTAGTCGATCTCCATCGAACGCCCAGAGGTAGCTGAGCGTCACTCCAAAAAGGAGCTCGTCGAATCGAAGATGAGTCGCAACGAAATACGCCGGCTTCCCTGCGCTCGTCGCAGCCCAATAAGTCAGAGCGCGCGCAATCATACAGAATGCGGCGATGACGAAGTACGCAGGGACGATCCTCCTGAAAGCTTCGCGCCCCGGTAAGTGGCCGTCGCGCCCGCGCTGCGCGAGTATCATCACACCAACTGTCAGCAACAGATAAAAATGTTCTTCGACAGCCAGCGACCACGTGTGCGGCCAGATGAACGGGAAATAATTCTGGACGAACAGCGCTTCAACGATAAATGAGCCTGGCGTAACTGCGCGCCATCGTAGCGCGCCGTACAAAAGTGTCACGAGGAGCATCGCGTAAAACGCAGGATAAATCTTGAGGCCGCGTCTCAATAGAAAACGTCCAGCCCTCAAGCTTCCGTAGCGCTCGTATTCGACGAACAACAACGATGAAACGAGGAATCCGCTAAGGACAAAGAAAAGGTCTACGCCAACCCAGCCACCATGCTGAAGCACCCCGAGGATTTGCTTCACGGGAACGGGCGTGCTTGACGCGATGTGAACGTGCGTAAAGAGCACGCTGATAACCGCGAGTCCTCTTAGTACATCAAGACCTGGAAGGCGCTGCTTCGTTTGTGCCGCTTTCAAGTTCCCGGAATTGAAAGTCGTGATGGAAGAAACACATTACATCATCACTGCGGCAGAAGCACTACCTCCTCGAATGACAAGGATGTTTTTTCCCTGCCCGCAAAATCGGTGACACGATAGCCGAGCGAGTCGATGAGACGCAGAAGGGAATCCACGTCGTCGCCGAGGCGCGGCAGCCATTCAGGATGAATCGCGCAAATAATCGGAATTCGATTTTGGCTCAGCGTTTCACGCGCGCCTGAAAGCACGCGCGCTTCGGCTCCTTCCACATCGATTTTCATGACGGTCGGCGGCTTCTTCGTTTCATCGACGATACTGTCGATCGATCTCATCGGTACCTGAACGCGCGTCAATGTCGAATTCTTTACGTGATCCACTTCAGGTATGTACGCGATGGAATGTGTCGTCGGATCTTCGCGACGAAGGTAGAAAGAAACGAAGTCATTGTCGTGATCGCCGACCGCCACTCCGAAGGCTCGCACGCGCTTTTGCATCTTGTTGAGACGGACGTTGTGCTCTAGAACCTGAAAATTCTCGTGGCCCGGCTCGAACGTAAACACTCGCCCGGTTTCGCCAACCCGCTTGGCTGCACAGAGCGTGTGATATCCGATAAACGCGCCGACATCGTAGAACGTGCTGGCTTCCACGACGTGTTGTGAAATCCACTGATAGACATGGGGCTCGATGCTCTCGAACGGAAAATCGTGATACGTGCCGTCAAAACGCCAGCGGTCTTCGCCCCCGGGCATTCTGCGCGGCTCCCGCTCAGCGACCCATTTGACGATTCGGTCATACCCGGGGTGAATCGCGTGCCACGCCGGCTCGAGCCGGTCGAGTCCGGGAAGGTAGCGAAGTCTGTGGGCGATTTGCCGGAGCCGATTTGCGATCATGCTCGAATGAAGACGCTGTCTCCCCGCGGTTTTTAGCGAGAGTCGCGCCACCGCGCGCGAGACACGCCGCTCGGGTGATTGTATCTTTGACCCATGATCGAAACCCTGAAGGTTGGCGACCAGCTCCTCGCTGTCATCATCTCACGCGATTTCCACGAGCCCGGCATTCATTTCTTTACGCCGAACGACCTCTCGCAGCAGCTCGCGTACATGCGTCATCCGGCGGGGAAGGTGATTGATCCGCACGTTCACAATCCCGTGAGCCGCAACGTGCACTACACGCAGGAGGTGTTGTTCATCAAGCGCGGACGCCTGCGCGTCGACTTCTACGACAACGATCAGAACTACATCGAGAGCCGAATTCTCGAGGGTGGCGATGTCATTCTTCTCGCCACTGGAGGCCATGGATTCGAGGTGCTCGAAGAAATCGAGATGGTCGAGGTGAAGCAGGGGCCGTACTACGGCGATCAGGACAAGACGCGCTTCGATGGAATTTCTGCCGCAGACGTGACGATCGGAGAAGGGAGTATCGGGTGAGCGGGTTTATTCCCGTCAACGAGCCGGTTCTCGACGGCAACGAGAAAAAATATCTCGCGGAATGCATCGACACCGGATGGATCTCGTCCGAGGGTCCGTTTGTGCGCGATCTCGAGCTGAAGTTCGCGGATCGCGTTGGGCGAAAACACGGTGTCGCTGTATGCAACGGATCCGCAGCGCTCGACGCTGCTGCCGCTGCACTTCGTTTTTCCGCCGGCGACGAAGTGATCATGCCGACGTTTACCATCATCTCGTGCGCTTCAGCGATTACCCGGCTTGGCGCAAAACCAGTATTAGTCGATTGCGATGCCAGTACGTGGAACATGGATATCGGAGCGATCGAAGCGCTGATCACGCCGAAAACCAAAGCGATCATGGTTGTCCATCTTTATGGGCTACCGGTGGATATGAATCCGGTGTTGGAGCTGGCAAACCGGCATAACCTGCTGATTCTCGAAGACGCTGCCGAGATGATCGGGCAGACGTATCGAGGAAAACAATGCGGTTCGTTTGGCGACATTTCCACTTTCAGCTTTTACCCGAACAAGCACATCACCACCGGCGAAGGCGGAATGGTGCTCACCGACGATGACGATCTCGCGGAGCGAACGCGTTCGTTACGGAATCTTTTCTTTCAACCGCCGCGACGATTCGTTCACGAAGAGCTGGGCTGGAATTTCCGGATGACGAATCTTCAGGCCGCAGTCGGGCTCGCGCAGCTCGAGCGATTAGATGAGTTCATCGCGCGAAAACGAAAATCGTTCGCGCGCTACATGGAGCTGCTCGACGGTGTCAAGGGAATTCAGCTGCCGGTCGCCTGCACTGAGTACGCCGACAATATCAACTGGGTGTTTGGCGTTGTGCTCGACGATGAAGTTCCGTTCGATGCAGTCGGAGCAATGAAGCGTCTCACTGATCTTGGAATTGGAACGCGTCCATTTTTCTGGCCAATGCACGAACAACCCGCACTAAGGCGAATGGGTTTGTTCAATGGAGAGAAATATCCGAACGCCGAGAGAATTGCGCGGCGCGGTTTCTATTTGCCGAGTGGGCTCGCATTAACTGATGATCAGCAGGTTCAGGTTGCGCAGGCAGTGAAGGGAATTCTCGTTTGAGCGTTTTCGCTGCGTATTCGCGCTACTATGATCTTCTCTATCGCGATAAGGATTACTCCGGCGAGGCGCGTTATGTTGCCGACCTGATCACGAAGCACGCTCCGGGTGCAAAGGCCGTAATCGAGATTGGCTGCGGAACTGGTGGCCATGCGCGCGAGCTCGCATCGCTCGGCCTCCGAGTGCACGGTGTTGATAGAAGTGCGGGAATGCTCGAAGCTGCGGAAGCGAAGCTCGACCTGATCGAGCCTGAGACCCGAGCGCGCATGCGCTTCACGCAGGGAGATGCTCGAAGCGTTCGTCTCGGCGAGAAAGCTGACGCTGTGATCTCACTGTTTCACGTGATGAGCTACCAGGCGTCGAATGCGGATCTGACGGCCTCATTTGCGACGGTGCGCGAGCATCTTTTGCCCGACGGCATTTTCATTTTCGATTGCTGGTACGGACCGGCGGTTCTGGTCGAGCGGCCTTCGGTT
>DATLDN010000222.1:0-3420 GCA_035525855.1 Gemmatimonadaceae bacterium | reverse complement strand
GTCAGGTATATCCGGGTTACCTCGCGGATTCCCTGATATGGATTGTAGAGCTGTACTCTGCATCGTCGACGTATCCATTGAGCGCCCACTATCAGATCGCTGGTGCAGATCGCTCCTACTTCCGTCACGCGGGAACTGCGCTCGTGAATTCGAAAACCGGACGCATGATGATCGTTGCTGATCCCAATCCCGATCCGGTCGCAGTGGCCTGGCGTGTGAAGTACCCCGAGATCTACCGCGCGGGACGTCCCGATATTCTGGATGCACTCACACCAAATCCCACTGGCACAGTTACCATCAATCCTCCGCGACGCGCGTCATCGGCGAGCGATAGTGCGTTTCGTCACGAGGTCGCCCGGCTTTATTCGCGCATGCGGCAGGCACTTCAGGCGGGCGATCTCAAGGCATTCGGTTTCGCTTACGACTCACTCGGCATACTGATCGGGCGTGACTGATAAGCAGCAGCATACAGCAGTCGTCGCACTCGGAGGGAATGCTCTTTCGCCGCCGGGCGAACGGTCCACGATCGCAGATCAGTTTCGGCATACGCGTGAGAGCCTTGCGCCCATCGTGGAGCTGGCACGCGAAGGCTGGAGAATTTGCGTCGTGCACGGCAATGGTCCACAGGTCGGTGACGAGCTTGTGCGGAATCAGGTTGCACGCGCAGATGTGGAGCCGCTGCCCCTTGGTGTTCTCGTGGGCGCAACTGCCGGTTGGATTGGCTACATGATCCAGCAATCACTGGAGAATGCGCTTCGCAAAGCGGGAAGCGAACGTGCAGTGACGACAATCATTACGCAGGTGATTGTCGACCCCGATGATCCGGCGCTGCGCAATCCGTCAAAGTTTATCGGTCATTCGATTCCCGAGGATCGTGCGCGTGCTTTACTCGCTGAGGGTCACGCGGTTCGGCAGGACGCGAATGGAATGTTTCGGCGCGTCGTTGGCAGCCCAACACCACTTGGCATTCACGATCTTCCGATCATAAAGCCATTGATTGAAAACGGAACGATCGTCATCGCGTGCGGCGGTGGTGGCGTTCCGGTTTATGTCGATCCCGAAAAGGGGCTTGAGGGTTTAGACGCTATTGTCGACAAGGATGCCGCTGCAGCAGTGCTCGCGCGTGGGCTCGATGCGGAGCTGTTAATGATTCTTACCAACGTTGACGGCGTGTACGCCGACTGGGGAAAGCCAATTCAGAAAAAACTCTCCGGCCTCACGGTGGCGGAAGCTCGGGCGCTCGATGCTCGTGGTGCATTTGGCGAAGGGAGCATGGCTCCAAAGGTTCGAGCTGCTGCCGACTATGCTGATGCTACCTCGGGCCGGGCAGTTATTGCAGAGCTGAAGCAGGGAATGGATGCGGTGCGTGGCCGGGCGGGGACTACGATTGCCGGTTAAGTTCCATACGCCAAAACCAGGACGACACCGAAGCACCGAAACACCGAGATCCACCGAAGAACAACCTTTTTTGATTTGAACTGCAACAGCACTCGTGACTCACGTAACGGGGGTTGTTCCAATAGAAAAATTCGGTGAAGTTCGGTGTTTCGGTGCTTCGGTGTCGTCTTGGTTTTGTCTTAATGATTGAAATGGAGAACGATTGAACATCCACGAATACCAGGCAAAGGAAATTTTTCGCGCAGCAGGAATTCCAATTCCTCCAGGAGAGGTTGCAACGACACCTGAGGAAGCAGAGGCCATCGCGCGCAAATTCGGTGGGACGGTGGTCGTAAAAGCGCAGGTGCATGCAGGGGGCAGGGGAAAGGCAGGTGGGGTGAAGCTCGCCAAGTCTCCCGAGGAAGCACGTGACATTGCCGAGAAAATTCTTGCTCTCACGATCAAGGATCTTCCAGTAAAGAAAGTTCTCGTGACACCGGCGGCAGATATCGCCACCGAGGCGTATGTCGGCGTCATCGTCGATCGCGCATCGAAGAAGCCGGTTTTCATGGTGAGTCCCGCAGGGGGAATCGATATCGAAGAAGTCGCTGCGAAGACTCCTGACAAAATTCGCCGTCATCCCGTCGATCCACGCTACGGGTTACGCACCTACGAGGCGATGGAGCTCGGCTTTTTTCTTTACAAAGATCTGAAGCAGGCGCGTGCCGCTGCGTTGATCATGCAAAAGCTCTACACAGCATTCATGGCCAAAGGCGGATCACTGGCCGAGATAAACCCTCTCGTTACGACTCCCGCAGGAGATGTAGTCGCGCTCGACGCGAAGATGGTGATCGACGATAACGAGCTCGATCGTTTGCCATCCCTTGCCGCACTGCGCGATGAATCGGCAGAAGCACCGAGTGAAGTCGAGGCAAGGAAAGCGAACCTCACATTCATCAAGCTCGATGGAAATGTCGGCTGCGTTGTAAACGGAGCCGGTCTCGCAATGGCGACGATGGATCTGGTGAAATATTACGGCGGCGAGCCAGCAAACTTTCTCGACATCGGTGGATCATCGAATCCCGAGAAAGTCGTTTCAGCACTGAAGATCATCACTGCAGATCCAAGCGTGAAGGCAATCTTGTTCAACATCTTCGGCGGTATCACTCGCACAGACGACGTCGCGAATGGAATTGTCACAGCGACGAAGTCCAATCCACTCAAGGTTCCGCTCGTGATCCGGCTTACCGGCACCAATGAAGAAATCGCGGTGAAAATTCTTCAGGAAAACGGAATGTCTGCGATGACAGACATGGACGAAGCCGTGAAGAAAGCTGTCGCACTCGCAACGGGGAAAGCAGCGTGAGCATCTTCATCGACAAGAGCACGCGGCTGCTCGTTCAGGGAATCACGGGCCGGGATGGATCGTTTCACACGAAGCAGATGATCGAGTATGGCACTCAGGTTGTCGGAGGAGTGACACCAGGGAAGGGCGGTCAGAAATTCGAGAACACCGTTCCGATCTTCAATACGGTCGCCGAGGCAGTAAAAGAAACGTCGCCGAACGCAACTGTGATTTATGTTCCGCCTGTTTTTGCCGCAGATGCAATGATGGAAGCCGCGGATGCAGGAATTCCGTTTATCGTCTGCATTACCGAGGGTGTCCCCGTTCTCGATATGACTCGGGTGTACCCCTTCATCAAGGAGAAAGGCGCGCGGCTACTCGGCGCGAACTGTCCCGGACTCATTTCGCCGGGCAAATCGAAAGTTGGAATTATCCCCGGACGAATTTGTACGCCGGGTCCCGTTGGACTAGTGAGTCGATCCGGGACTCTTACGTACGAAGTTGTGTTTCAGCTCACTCGGGCGGGAATGGGTCAAACGACGTGCGTTGGAATCGGCGGCGATCCAATCAATGGAACGAACTTTATCGATTGCCTCGCAGCGTTCGAGGCAGATCCGGACACTACGTCGGTTGTCATGATTGGCGAAATCGGCGGCACCGACGAGCAGGAAGCTGCCGAGTTTGTCAAAAACAAAATG
>DATLDN010000220.1:0-12929 GCA_035525855.1 Gemmatimonadaceae bacterium | reverse complement strand
AATGTTCTAAAGAATGCTCCTCACACACAGGGTCAGGTTACGGCGAACGAATGGACGCATCAGTACTCCCGCGAGCGAGCAGCATTTCCCGCCGAGTGGACGCGCGATTACAAGTTCTGGCCTGCAGTGGCGCGAGTCGAAAGTGCGTATGGCGACAGAAATTTGATTTGCTCCTGCCCGCCGACGGATGCATACGCGGAGGTCGTCGCAGAATAGCTCAGTTGCGGCGTCATGTGTTTGTTGGCAGTGGCGACAACTAGTCAGTACCTTAGACTCACCGACACACACTTACCCTACTGCTGCAAAGGGAGCTGCCATGAACAAGGCGGAACTGCTGGATGCACTGCAGCGTCAGACAAAGCTTCGACCCACGCATGTGAAGCGCGTGGTGGATGCGATCTTCGATCCGGTTGACGGAGTCATCTCGAAACAGATCAAACGAGGCGGCAAAGTCACTATCGCAGGCTTTGGCACATTCGACCGACGCTCTCACAAGGCGCGCGATGTGAACAGCGTTTTCACCGGCAGAACAGTAAAGGTGAAAGCGCGAAAGATTCCAGGATTCAGAGCAGGCGTCAGTTTTAAAGACGCAATGCGGTAACGAAAACCAAGGCGACACCGAAGCGCCGAAGCACCGAGTTTTCTTTTTGAACAGCTCGATGCCTTAGCAACGGGGTTGTTCCATCGAAAAATTCGGTGCTTCGGTGCTTCGGTGTCGTCTTGGTTTTAGCCGATCTGTTTCGAGTACGCGTCTGAATCGAGAAGTGAATCTGCTTCGGCGGGATCGGACAACTTGATCCTCACCATCCATCCTTCGCCGTAAGGATCGGTGTTCACGAGCGCCGGCTCTTTATCGAGCCTGTCGTTCACTTCGGTTATCTCTCCCGATACGGGAGAGAAAAGCTCCGACACCGCTTTCACAGCCTCGATCGTGCCGAATACATCGTGCTTCGAGTATTTCGTCCCGACTTTGGGCAGCTCGATGTACACGACGTCGCCAAGCTCGCCCTGCGCGTAGTCGGTGACGCCGACGTCGGCGGTGCCGTCCGGCTTTACGCGGACGTACTCATGCTCCGCTGTGTATTTGAGATCGGCTGGGATGTTTGCCACGACTCGCTCCGGCGGTAGAAATAAAAAAGCGCCGGGCCGATGCCCGACGCGGACAGTCTACCCGAGACGTAAGAATCGTGTCAAGGCACGTTCGACGCGGTGAGCGATGGCGCGCTGTCACCCGCGAGTGCTTCCCACAATCGATCCACCTCGGCCTCGAGGTCGTCCATCGATCCGGCGTTTTCGATTACCCAATCGGCGCGCGCACGCTTGAGCTCAGCGGGCATCTGCGATGCGATCATGTCCATCGCTTCCGCTTCTTCCAGTCCACGATCGCGAACGATGCGGTCAAGTCGCATGGGCCGGGGGGCGTCAACGAGAACGATGTAATCGAACTCATCGGCGAGATGACGTTCGAAAAGCAAAGGAATGACGCTGACGACCACCCGGTCTCCGCGCGCTCGCGCCGCGCCGATCTCGGCGTTTCGGAGTCGCGCAACCTCTGGATGGACGATTTCGTTCAGCGCGTCGAGCTCCGATCGATCGTGGAAAACGGTTTTGCGCAGAGCGGCCCGGTCGAGATTCCCGTGCTTGTCGAGAACGGATGGACTCCATCGCTTTACGATCGCCGCGAGTGCAGGGCTGCCGGGCTGGACTGCTTCGCGCGCGAGCTCGTCCGCGTCGATAATGGTCGCACCTCGCTGTGCAAGCATGTCGGCAACTGCCGACTTGCCGCTCGCAATGTTGCCCGTGAGTGCAACGCTTCGAATGCCTGTCAGCGGAGGGTTCATGGTCATCAACATAAGCAGGTCCGGCGGCAGGTCTATATGGAATATTCGGGTCGAGCGGTCGTTCAAATGTTTACAAAGAACACCGCGATCTTATTTACTTAAAGAAGTGTGCCTTGCCCCGGATTTCGTGCCGGCATCGAGAAGCACATGCGGCAGCGCGCCTCGTACGACTCGGTCGACCCCACCATGATCGTCGGCGACTCGTACGGGGCAGGCTTGCCTTCAATTAGCCGCTGATTGCGGCTCGCCGGACCACCGCACAGAACGCAGATCGCGTGAAGCTTGTCCACGACTTCGGCGATCGCCATCAGCTGCGGCATCGAGCCGAACGGCTCCCCCCGAAAATCGGTGTCCGTCCCGGCAATGATCACGCGACGGCCACGACCCGCGAGCGATGTTACGAGAGGAATGATGCCCGCATCGAGAAATTGCGCCTCATCGATCGCGACGACATTCGCCATCGGATCCAGCTGCTGCGCAATCTGATTCGAAGAATCCGCCGGGATTGCATCCACGGTTCGCCCATCGTGACTGGATACCGAGAAGATTCCTGCGTATCGCTCATCCAGCCGCGACTTGAACACCTGAATCCGCTTCCGCGCGATCATTGCGCGCCGAACGCGGCGAATCAGCTCTTCACTCTTCCCGCTGAACATCACGCCGGCTATGACCTCGATCCATCCACCAGTTTGATGGAAAGACTGGCTCATTACCGGTCACGCGGTGGACGTCCACCGCGCCCTCGATCGTCGCGTCTGGGTGGGCCTTCGCGCCTAGGACCGCTATCGCGCCGGGGCGGAGGACCATCGGGCCGCGGCGGTGGGCGATCACCTCTGGGCGAGCCATCACGCCCGCGTGGTGGGCCATCGCGGCGCGGAGGGCGGGCATCCCGGTCAAATTTTCGCGGCGAGTCTCCACGGTCAAACTTCCGAGGCGGCGCTCCGCGATCGGGCCGATCATATCCCATCCTCGCTGGCGGCGAGGGACGAGGTGCGGCGGCAGCGGCGGTTGCTTCGATGTTTCGGCGAATTGCACGCTCGCGCTCGAGCAATCGAAGTGCAGCCGCCGCGATCTCGATTCCATCGTGAGATTCGAGCAACGGCTCGAGCGCAAGAATTTCACGCGCAGGAAGGCCAGATTCGAGAACCGTCGTGAGCTCTCGGCGAAGCGCGCGCTCGCGATCACGCGCGTTTTTCCCCGCATCCGAAAGTGTCAGTGGCTTTACTTCGCCACCCGCAATTCTCCGGAGCTCCGTCACTTCGCGGGGCAAAACGAGTGCGACAATTGTCACCGGCTTTGCCGCAGCCGCAGCCGATAATCTCGTGCGGGTCGGTATGCCATAAAAAATCACCGCGTGAGTATTGGGATCGACTTCTCCTCTAGAAACCCGCACAGTGCTCGCATCAGAATATCCGAGAGCCCGTAAAAGTCCCGAGACGGCTCCTTCTCCCTCCGCGGATTCTGCAACGATCGCAGCGGACGGCGGATCGATGTCATCCAGTAACCGCCGAAGCGCGGCGATTCTATTTGTCGGCGAAACGGTGACATACTGCACTGACACCGCTTCTGCCTCCTGAGACATGTCGCGCTCATCCATACGTCGCGCACGTCGGAGATATCGCTCGACGAACGCATCGACGCGGGCGTCAGCGTTCGTCGTCACAACGACTCGACCGGCGTCCTTCGGGATCTCCGTCATCAGCATCTCGAGGGACGAGCTCGCTTCGGACGCAGTCTCCAACAAATCGTCCGCCCACGCGAGCACGATTGTCTTCACCCCCTCGAGCTTGATATCGCTTCCTCGAATCAGCTCGACCAAATCGCCAGGCGATCCGGCGATCGCGAGAACAGGACGCTGGGCGATTATTCTCGCTGCTCGTCGCGGGGTGGTAACTGGAAAGAGCTCGATTCCTCCCATTCCGGTAAGTCCAAGGACGGTTTGCGCGAGGACTACAGCACTCTCGGCGTCGTCGGTTACGACAACGAGCTGAGTTCCTCCCGCGACGGGGTCGATTCGTTCCAGCGGTCCGGTAAGGAATCGCGCGACCGAGTCGGTAGAGCGGGGAAGGATATGGACGACATTACGGCTGCGACCGCTCGCGGCCTCTGGCTCTTGCGATTCCAAGGTTTCGTATGCTCCGGGGGTGCGACATGGCGCGGCTTTGGTGCCGCCGATACTGTATTATTCGTACGTGAGCGATGCTCATCGTCGAGCGAGGAATTATAGCACCTTGCGCCACGGGTCGCCCGCGCTGCCAACGCCCTCTCCACTCTCAAAATCATAATGATCACCGCAATCGTGCTCATAAAAGCAGAGCCCAGGCTGATTCCGCAGTGTGCGACCAAAATCGCGGGAATCGAGGGGGTGTCACAGGTGTATTCCGTCTCCGGAGAATGGGATCTGGTGGCCATTATCGAAGTGACGGATTACGAGGGAGTCGCGACGGTCGTGACAGAGCACGTCACGACAGTTCCTGGTTTGCGAAGCACGCAGACTCTGACAGCATTTCGCGCATACTCGAAGAAGGATCTGGAGCAGGCTTGGGACATCGGGCTGGAGTAGGCGAAGAGTCTTCGGGCGGCGCGGTTAACGAGGGTAGCTGGCCAACTTCGCCTCACGCCGCGCGGCGCCTGATCATGCGCGCTTTGCCGGGAGCAAGCGCGATGGATCTCGCTGCGGACGAGGCCTCGATGCGCGGTCGTGCGGATGAGCCCCCGATTCTATCGTCACCGGCTGTCATCGAAGGAACAGCTCTGGCCACTATTCGAGTCGCACCGCCGCGAGGCGCGCGGCTCGAATCGAAATTCCTCGGCTTTCTGGACGGTGCGCAAAACGTTCGCGTTGTGAATCATCGCGACGGAATTCCAGTCGTCTGGGCGACTGTGTCTGCAGCCGTTCGGATTCGTCGAAATCGTCGGTTGATTGCCTGGGATAAGCGCGCGCCTCTTGTCAGTCGCCGCTACTACCTTCCCATTCGGTACGTCGAGAACATCAATCCGGAATTCCGAAGTGATCCGCGTGTCGTTGATACCGGTGAACCGGATGCGGCGGGAAAATTTCCATCACGTCACCCGGCTGCGCTTCTCGAGCGTGCGATTCAAAAAATTCAGCAGGATAGAGAGGAATTGGAGCAGAGTCTCGCCGACGCATGGTGTAGTGAGGAATCCGCGCCGCTTTACATCGATGGTTCAATTGCCGGCTGTGCTTACGCCTCTCAGTCGCCACTGGCAGTTGGCGTTGTCAAAACTCATCGCACGCTTTACGCGGAAGGCGGTGCGTTCCGCACAGTGATGAATCTCGGCTCCGGTGAGCGCAGCTCCGTCTTTACGGTCTCACATCGGCAGAAGCCCGCGGTTGCAAGCTGGTACGTTCGGGTTCGCAGCGCGGCGGGGCGTGATGCTCTCTTCGGGCTGGTGCGTGTCGAGACTGCACTGTCCGATGAAGCAGTTTCGCGTGCCGATGAAATCTCACGTTGGATAATCGCGGAGGGATCGCCACTCGCTTTACCGGATGGTCGATGGGACAAGATGGGCTACGGCGTTCACGAGACTGAAGAATTCCTGAGGGCGATCTCGTGAGTGATTTGCTGGGCCGGGTGGTTGCGACAGAGCGAAAACCAAATACGCCGCACGAATTTCATTTCTGGACTGCGCTCGATTCACCTGTCGGAATTGGAACCATAGTTCGAGTAGATGGATCGACTCCCGTTAACGGGCAGATTCCGCGCGTGTATGGAATCGTAGTCGAAGGATTCAGCTACACCGACCTCCAATCGCCAATGCACGAAGTACTCGGCTACGACGGCTCTCCGGAAACTGCGGGATACGGTGTAACCGAGCGAACAGAGATTCGCCTCTATTCGGCTGCCGTGCTACGTCAGCTGCCTGATGAACCGCTGCAGCCCGTGCCGATGGGTGAAGTTTTTCTTGCGGCCGAGGAAGACGTTGCTGTCGCGCTGCGAATGGATGGATACCTGAAGGAAGGTTCACGAACGGGAATTCCAATCGGAGTTTATCGCGCAGGCGGAACGGACTCGACGATTTATCTCGACGCGGATTTTCTTCTCGGTCCCGAGGCTGCGCATCTGAACATCTCGGGAATGTCGGGTCTTGCGACGAAGACAAGCGCGATCGAATGGCTGCTTGCTTCAGTGTTTGCGCATTTCCCCGAGGAAAAGGGTTCGATTGCAGCGGTTTGTTTCAACGTGAAGGGACCCGATCTCTGCTTCCTCGATCAGCCGGGACGTTTGGAAGAACGCGATCTCGAGCTCTACGACAAGATGGGAGTTAGCAGCCGGCCCTTCGATAACGTCCAGTATTTCGCTCCGTACACCGCGAAAGGTTTTGCGCTGAATACGCTGCGCTCGAACGAAGCACTTCTTCACAATGTCACTCCATTGACATGGGGGCTGCGTGAAGTTCTGGCGTACGCTGAAGTGCTCCTCAATCGGGATGATATAGACGCGAAAGCGGACGCTTTGATCGATTTCATCAGTGAGCGCGTTGTGGACCGCGTATTCGAAAAAGACGCGCATCTATCTCGCGACCACACTGTGCAGTCGTTCGCCGATCTCGAGGACTGGTTCCGCGATCTGCTGCGCGGACTCGAGCGCACTAATTCTGATTCCTGGCGCACCCATCACATCGCCACGATTAGAAAAGTTCGAAATCGTCTGATCAATATTTCTCAGCGATGTGCGGGTCTGGTCACCGACACAGGACACCTCAGTGATCTTCCATTTGGAAAGTTCGACGACCGCACGATCTATGTCGTCGACGTGGCGACCCTCGAGGAAGACGCGCAGGACCTGATTTTCGCGCGCGTCGTGTCAAAGCTTCGCGAGCATCTCGAGCGACGTGACCTGGGCGTAAAGCATTTGATCGTCTTCGTAGACGAGCTCAACAAGTACGCTCCGTCGGACGGCCAGGACACATACGTCAGAAAAATGCTGCTCGATATCGCGGAACGAGGACGCTACCTCGGCCTCGTGCTGTTCAGCGCACAGCAATTCAGATCGCAGGTGCATCGTCGCGTCGTTGGAAATTCGGGCACGTCTCTCTTTGGGCGAATGGATGCAGACGAGCTGGCAACGCCGGGATATTCAGTTCTCAGTCCTGCGACACGAACAAAGCTCGCCACGCTCGAAAAGGGCCAGCTGATGGTGCGACATCCGCACTTCACGCAGCCAATCTTCATTCGCTTTCCACGGCCTGCAGTGATGATGGGACGCGAGGGTGTCGAGCAATTCCCTCAAGCCATTGAAGGCGGCATTGACGTCGCCGTTTACCGTTCGCTTCGCCCGCTCGACCACTCGATCACGCTGCAGTGGGTTCAAAAGTACGTCGCTCTTTACGACGAAGCCGAGATTCTCAAGGCACGTGACACGACGACTCGATCGCGGCCGGCGAATGTAAAACAATTCTTCGATGCGCAGTTCAAGAGAATCGTTCCGCCTGAGGGGGTGGTCGCTGCTGCCAGCACTCACGAAACAACGCGAGCTATTAAAAGCCTGCCGATAGATGATCCCTATGGTTTTTAGGCTCGCCGCAGTTTTTGTACTGTCGCTGGTTTCGATTTCCGTGCAGGCACAGCCGGTTCTACTTCAGGTCAAACCGCAAGTCGGTGACACGCTGCGCGTAAAGCTCACGCAGGAAGTTGCAATGAGAGGCGTGCCCCGGGGGTGCGGCAATCAAACGACTGCGCTGAGAGGGCAGTCGAAAGCACCCACGGCCAATTGTGCAGATGTGCGGTCCATGACAACCGCTATGGAGGTTTACAGTCGCGCGATCGCTCGTCGAGCTTCGACATCAGGAACCGACATTCTCGCGATCACCGATTCCGTCGTAACAAAGGTCCCCGGTCCGAATCAAAAGCGAACGAAGCAACCTGTTCCACGCGGCCCGGTTGAGATTCACGTCTCCGCTGACGGAACTGTCGAGATGGGTGCTGGACAGGCGAGTGATGATTTGCGCGCACTATTCGGTCAAATGCCCGCCACTCTTCCGAAAAAGAAAATTTCTCCCGGCGAAAAATGGACGCATCAAATGCGCGTTCCATTGCCTGATGAGCCTGGCGCGACCGGGTTAGTTAACACCACGCTTCAACTCGACTCGTTGAGCAGGAACGGAGATATTGCCTACATATCTATGCGCGGCGTTCTGTCACACGACCATTCTGATGGATCGACGTCCGAAACTTCCGGGTCCCTCACGGGAACGATGCAGCTCGACCGCCGGCTTGGGTGGATTACCGAGACTCATGCGACCATCGATGTTCAGGCGGTCGTGAAAAACGCGTCGACCGGACAGCCCATGGACGTGCGCACGCATGTCGAACAATCATTGAAGGTGACGGGATCGAGATGAGAGTAGTTCACTTCGCCGATATTCATCTGGGATATCGGCAGTATCACCGGCAGACGTCGACCGGGCTCAATCAGCGCGAAGCCGACATTGCGAGAGTCTTCCGGGACACAATCGACAGAATCATCGAGCTTCAGCCCGATTTGATTCTCATCGGCGGCGACGTGTTTCATAACGTTCGCCCGACAAATCCTGCAATTCTTCACGCGTACAATCAGTTCCGGCGACTGGTCGAGATGCTTCCGGACGCGGGAATAGTGATGGTCGCGGGGAATCATGACATTCCGCGCACTTCCGAGACCCAATGCTTACTCGGACTGTTTCAATCGCTCGGTATCAATGTCGTGGTCGAACAGCCGAAGTGGATTCACTTTCGCGAGCGAGGAGCGTCGGTTTTCGCAGTTCCGCATGGAATGAATCCAAGGCCCAGGTTCGAGCCGAATCCTGACGCGCGTTACAACCTTTTGTTGATCCATGATGAAGTTGCAGGTTTATACCGGAAATTCGGTGGACTTACCGAGCGCAGCACCGGGGATCTGAGTCTCAATGAGCTCGCACCGGAGCGATGGAACTACGTCGCACTCGGCCATTACCACGTCTATCATCAGGTTGCGCCGAACGCGTACTACTCCGGATCGCTGGAGTACGCGAGCACGAATATCTGGAGCGAAGTAGACGAGGCAATCGCGAAGCGCATTGAAGGTGCTGAATACAGCGGTAAGGGATTCATCGAGCATAATCTCGAAACCGGGTCCCACAGGTTTCATCCAGTGAAGCTTGCGCGTCGTGTGCTCGATCTCCCCGTCGTCAACGCACAGGGACTAAGTCCCGAAGAAGTGTCCGAAGCGATAAGGTCGACTGTCGAACAATGCGATGGCGGCATCGACGACATGATCGTACGCCTTATCGTGCGTGAAATTCCGCGTCATGTTGTGCGTGATCTCGATCATCGTGCAATTCGCGATTACAAACGCCGCGCACTCAATTTCCTTCTCGACACGCGTCGTCCGATTCCGGTAAGAATTGAAGGCAGTGGTGCACCTGGCCGGCGCGCTTCGTTGATGGAAACTGTTCGCGCCAATCTCGAGCGGCGCGCAATCACACCTGGAATCGATCGCGCGGCACTAGTGGAGCTTGGACTCAGCTATCTCGCGCACGCGGATCGCACGGCGGCAGTCGCAATCGCTACAACTGCGATGACGGAAGCCGAGTGAAGCTTCGCTCTCTTCGTCTTCAGAATTTCCGGCAACACGTAGCGACGGAAATTCTTTTCGAGCCCGGCATCACAGGTATTATCGGTCCGAACGGGTCCGGAAAAACGAGTATTCTCGAGGCGGTAGCGTTCGCGCTTTACGCCGTTGGCCGCACACCGCGCGATCAGATGATCTCGCTGCACCCCGTGGGGCGCGGCGTAATGCGCGTTACACTCGAGTTCGATCTTGGCAGTCACCACTATCGCGTTGTTCGTGGTCGAACTACGGCCGAGCTTTATCTCGATGGCGATCCCACGCCGATTGCCAATTCGTCGGGAGGCGTGACAGAAAGCCTCCAGCGGATTATGGGAATGTCGAAGGACGAGTTCTTCAAGACTTACTTCACGAGTCAGAAAGAGCTCGCCGCGATGGCGGCAATGCCGCCGGCGGATCGGGGCCGATTCCTCTCGAAAGTTCTGGGCTACGAGAAGCTTCGCACAGCCCAGGACCTCGTGAGCACGCGCAAGAATGCGCTCGCGGCGGAGATCATGGGACTGCGCCGCGCGATGACCGATCCGATCATCATCGCTCGCGCTATTTCGGACGCGACTGACCGTGTAACGAACGCGACGGGGGCCCAGCGAAGCGCCGAGCATCGCCACACCGTCGTCAAATCCACTCTGGCATTGCTCGAGCCGAAGTGGGCGCGCGTTCAGAAGGATCGCGAAAAGGCGCAAGCGCTGCTCGCGGATGTCACGGCAACGGAGCGAGAGGCCACCGCTGTTCGACATAATCTCGAGCGCGTTGCCGCAGAGCTTGCTACCATGGCCGGCTCGCGTGCGGAGCTGACGGAGCTTCAAATCGCGATCGAGCCACTGGGTGAGCTCAAGGATGAGCTTCAGGTTCTCGAGGAGCTTTACCGCGAAGAAGGACGAAGAAAAACGCTCGTCGAGAACGAAGCTGTATTGCGCGAGGAAATCGACAAGTTGAATGCGCGACTCGCCTCGATGAAAAATGCGCCTGCGGACGAGGAGGCTGTCACCGAGCAGCTCGAGAAGAAAAGAAGCGAGCTCGAGGATGTTCAGGGGTCGCTCGAAGCGAAACGAACCGCGTGGGTGCGAGACCGGCAGGACGCAGAGACGAAGCGCAATAATCTTCGCCAGCAGTGGACCGATGTCCGTGACCAGCGCGACCGTGTGATGAGCCTCGGCGCCAACGCACCGTGTCCCACGTGCAGCCGCGCGCTCGGCGACAGCCTGCACACTGTGGTCGAGCATCTCGAGGAGACGCTTCAAACTCTCGAGGTTGATGGCCAGTACTACAAGTCACGCTTCGAGCAGCTGTCAGAAATGCCGGCGGAAATTCGTGTGCTGGACGAGCGCAGTCGCACGCTTGCAAGCGAAGCGGTAATTCTCGAGAGGAAGCTCGCAAAGGTGCAGCGCGACGTTCAGGATTTGACCGGAGTGCGCCGCGACATAAAGGCGAAGCTGCCGCGGCTCGAGCAAATGCGTCGCGACATTGCAATTCTCACAAAGGGATTCGACGCCGCTCGCTTTGAATTTGTTCGAGGTGAAATCGCGCGATTGACGCCACTCGAACAAAAAGCCGCGCGCTTGAGCGCTCTTGCGGAACGTCAGCCCCAGCTGATCGAAGAGCGGACCAAGTACTCGGAGAATCTCGACAAGCTGCAGTCAACGCTTGGCACTCTCAACATGAGACACAAGCAGCGATCTGCCGCGGCCCAGGATTATGATCACCTTCGCGCGCAATACGAAAAGGCTGCGAACGAAGCACGTACCGCGGACCTTGATCTGCACAAGGCGAGCAATGATCTCGACGCTGCCAACAACGCGCTCAAGACTGCGCTCGCGGCAGGCGAGGAATCGAGACGCGTTCAGGAGACAGTTGCCCAGCGTGAGGGAGAGCGTCGTTTACACGATGAGCTCGATCGTGCGTTCAATGAGATGCGTGCACAGCTGAACGCGGAGCTTCGACCGGAATTGTCGGAGCTCGCGACGGGATTCTTGCGCGAGCTGATGGATTCGCGAACGGCTGAGCTCGAGATCGACGAGAAATACAACGTCGTGATTCTCGAGGATGGAGTTGCCAAACCTGTTCTCTCCGGTGGCGAGGAGGACATTGCGAACCTCGTGTTGCGTCTCGCAGTGTCGCAAATGATTGCCGAGCGGTCGGGGCAGGCGTTCTCGCTTCTCATACTCGACGAGATATTCGGCCATCTCGACGAATCTCGGCGATTCAACGTGCTCGATCTGTTGCGTGCACTTGGCGACAGGTTCGAGCAGGTTATTCTGATTACTCACATCGAGGCGGTGCGCGATGGGCTCGACAACGTGATTGCTGTGCGCTACGACGCTGCTGCCGCGGCGTCCGTTGTTGAATCGTCGGCCGTAACGCCGGAAAGCGAAGAGCTGGAACTGATTCCAGCCGAGGTTGCCTGATGGCCGTTGCGCGAACGTGGCGTCCGCAGCTTCCACCTGACGGACCGTATCGAATCGTTGATAGCGACATTCCATTGTTGAATGCCGTGTTCAGCGATGCGTTTACGGACAGGTATCGAAAGGATGGAATGGCGGGCGTGCGTGTCCCCTATTTGAATCCCGCGGTTTGGAGGTTTGCGATCGCGGATGCGCGCGACGGCGCAATGCTGTGGCGCGACGATCGTGGAAACATCGCTGCGTTCAACGTCACGCATTTGTCCGGCGCTGAGGGATGGATGGGGCCGCTCGCTGTGCATCCGGATTTTCAGGCGCATGGGCTCGGCAAAACGATTGTCACGACAGGCATCGAGTGGCTCAAGCGTCAACAGGCACGCGTGATTGGCCTCGAAACAATGCCGCGAACGATGGACAACATCGGGTTCTACTCTTCGCTCGGCTTACTCCCCGGTTATCTCACGCTGACAGTGACAGTGGATGCGGCTTACGCACCACAGTCTGTTCAGGGTCGCGCGCTCCGACTGGGAGCACTACCGGCCGCTGAGATGGATTCAGTCGTTACTCAATGCCGTGAGCTCTCGAGCTCGATGCTCACAGGTTACGATTTTTCTCGCGAGATGCAGCTGACTGAAGAATTAGCGCTCGGTGATACGCTGCTCGTGATGCGAAACGATACCGTCGCGGGCTTTGCGGTTGCTCATTCTGTTCCGCTTGTCGAAGGGCGGGTGCGGGAAGAGCTGCGTGTACTGAAGCTTGTTGCGAAAAACGAAGAGGATTTCGATTTCATGATCACCGTCCTGGCTGATCATGCCCGACGCAGCGGCACTCGTCGGGTCGCGGTGCGTGTACAGGGACAATATTCGGAAGCCTATCGACGACTTATCTCGCGTGGCGCGCGTGTTCGGTGGACTGATCTCCGGATGTCGGCAGAAGGATTTTCGGAGAGACGGCCCGATACCGGAATCGTATTCTCGAATTGGGAGATCTAAGAGAAACTTCAGGTACCCGGTTCCCGATGGCGCGTGCCGAGGTGAGATGTCCGAAACCACGCGGTTGTGAGATTGATTTTCTCGGGC
>DATLDN010000214.1:0-15658 GCA_035525855.1 Gemmatimonadaceae bacterium | reverse complement strand
CGGAAGCGTGGAGCTGCGTAAGATTCGCTAACGGCTCGTCCCTGTTTAAATACGATTCATACTTTCTGACCGGCGCCAATGTATCGGCGCCGGTTTATTTTGTGCTTCGCTTATCTGCCGGGGCATGATGTGATTTCTATTTGCGGTCTGTCCGTACTTTCGATTGCGGTTTTCGGAGCTGCAGCAGGAGCTCAGGCTCCTGCTCCTGCGCAAACGGCGAAAACATTACGGGAGTCTTTATTCAAGGCGGATCGCGAGCTCTCGGCGACGGCATACAAGGATGGATTGCGTGCCGCGTTCTCGAATGTTCTCTCGGATGATGCGCGCTTTCTTTATGATCGAGCCCCCGTGGTGGCGGGGAAGTCGAACATCATCGGTATGCTTGCCTCGCAGCCGCGGATCGACTCGATGCGCGTACAATGGTTTCCGTTGGTCGTAACCACTTCGGTCGACGGAACACTCGGCGCAACGTGGGGAGTCACAACAATTCTTTCAGCGCCGAACGACACGACCACACCGCGATATGCGAAATACATCAGCATGTGGCGTCGCGCCCCGGATGGAAACTGGCAGCTTGTCGCCCATGTCGATGTCGGGCTCACAAACGCGAAGGTTGTTGTTCCAGGAAACCTGTCTGCACAAGCCAATGCATTTTCCGGCAGCGGCGCCGCATTCGCCAAGGCAGATCAGGATTTTTCGCGAATGGCGGGAGCGAGTGGCGTCGCGCGTTCGTTCGCCGCGTTTGCAGCGAGTGATGCGATGATCTTGCCTGGGAATCTCGAGATCGTGATCGGGCCGGCAGCGATCGAAGCGCGAATGGCTGAGTCGCCGGCGGCAGCGGCGAAATGGGAATGGCATCCAGTGTATTCCGAGGGAGCTGCATCTGGCGATCTCGGATTTACTGTCGGTGAAGCGGTGATCACTCCACCGGGTGCCACACCGGATAAAGCATTTCACTCGAAGTATCTAACTGTGTGGCGGCGGCAAGCGGACGGATCGCTTCGCTATATCGTCGATGGAGGAAACAGTCTGTAGCTGTTTGTTCTCGGGCCGCCCCTACCTAAGTTTGGTGAGGCACGACCCGGTAGCTCAGCTGGTAGAGCAACGGACTTTTAATCCGTAGGTCGCGGGTTCGAGACCCGCCCGGGTCATTCTCACTTCCGCACATCGTGCCCGCGCTCCGCCGGCGGGCGACTCTCTCCGTAAGGCCCGTGCGTCTCGATCGGCCCGTCCGCAGAAAGATCGTCCGGCGTGATGGGACGAAACATCAAATCGATCGCGAGCCAGATGGTTTTTGAAAACGGATAAGCGAGAATTGCCCCGATCGTCAAAACAACGAGCCCACCCCACTGGATCCATCCCCACGGCACGTCAGGCCAGGTCGCAATAAGAACGGTCGCAAAGCCGACTGCGAATAACGTCTCGATAAATATCAACGCAACCGTATATGCGCCGAGGTAGTAATCACCCTCACCACGTTCGAGCCACAGACCGCACTCGAGACATCGCTTCCGCAAATTACCAAATGACTCGAAGAGATTTCCGTGGCCGCAATTGGGACAACGCAGCAGCAGCGCTCGCCCGATAAGCTTGGACGTCCTGGGAGTCATTTCCGGAATCTAGGCGAACTCGATATGGATTGAGTTGAACTGAGGTTATAGAATCATCTCAGTGCGCACATCCCCGGCCATACTTGTCCTGACCTCATTCGCATTGGTTGCTGGGCACTCGACCGCGTTCGGCCAGTCTCTGTCGATGCGCGTCGACTCGTCACGTCACACGATTGCAGTAGACGCGGGACCGTTCGACGTCCGAGCAATGGACTCAACCATGCTCAAAGAGATGGAGATGGAGCACTCGGCGATGCATCACGATGAAGAGCGCCGGGTATTTCGCTTTGACTGGCCTGTGGATGGAGTTGGGCGCGGATATAGAATCGAGCTCCGCGATGCGTCCGGCGCGGTCATACCTCGCGCTCTGCTGCACCACCTGATTGCAATCAACTTCGATCGTCGACAATTCATTTATCCGATGGCCGAGCGTCTGTTCGGCATTGGAAGGGAGACTCCGGACATTTCGTTGCCTGGCTCACTCGTCGTCCCACTCGAAAAAGGACAGCGCCTCGGCTTTTACGTCGCGTGGCACAACGACAGTGGCCACGATCTTCACGGCGTCACCGTGCGAATCACGATCGATTGGATTCCGCGCACCGCAGCAAAGTCGTACACTGCAGTTCTTCCGGTTTACTTCGATGCAGCTAACGTGGTTGGCGCGACGAACACATTCGACGTTCCGCCGGGTCGATCATCCAAAGCGTTCGAGTTTACTTCTCCCGTAAGCGGTCATCTCGTTTCAGTGACCGGGCACATGCACGACTACGGTGGCTCGGTACGGCTCGAGGACGCGGAAACCGGAAAAACTCTTTTCACGCTCGAAACAGAGCGCGACAAAGCCGGAAGGATCGTTCGTATCCCGCGAAAAGTTTTTCTGCTCAAGCCGATTCGCATGCGCGAAGGACACCGATACCGTATCGTCGCGCAGTACGACAGCCCGCTGAAGCAAACGATCACCGGGGGCGGGATGGCGAACATACTCGGCGTCTTCTCGCCCGATCTGCACTCAAAGTGGCCGACCATCGACGCGAATGATCCGGAATTCAAAAAAGACATCGAATCACTGCCGATTGTTGTTCCGCAAGCAGACGCTACGGCGCAGCCGCGAATAGAGCGAATCACATACTCTCAGCATCAGACCCACTGAACTCCGCCGAAAATCAGGACACTCACCGTGACCGGTGGCGTCTTCTCGCGCTTTTGTCAGCTGCGGAGCTGCTCGGAATGTCTTTGTGGTTTGGGGCGAGTGCCGTAGCGCCGCAGCTGAGCACGATGTGGGATCTCACCCCAGGTCAAACCGGTTGGCTCACAACAATCGTTCAGCTCGGATTTGTAGCGGGGACTGCAATCACTGCTGCGCTCAATCTCGCGGACATTTTTCCGTCGCGTAATTTGTTCGCGTTGTCTGCGCTTGCAGGCGCAGCGGCAAACGCGGGACTGCTTTTTGTCGGCGGGTTTGAGTCAGCATTGGTACTGAGATTTCTTACCGGACTTTGTCTCGCCGGTGTTTATCCGCCGGCGATGAAGATGATTGCGACATGGTTCCGGGCTCAGCGCGGACTCGCAATCGGCACGATAGTCGGTGCACTGACCATCGGTAAAGCAACTCCGTATCTCGTGCACGCCATTCCCGGAGCTGGTGTTCGACCCGTCGTCATGATCACGTCCATCGGCGCAGTGATCGCAGCTTCGCTCGTGATGTTCGGATACCGGGAAGGCCCATATCCTTTTGCCGCGCGACCATTTTCATGGAGCCTCGTAGCCGAAGTCGTTCGCGTTCGAAACTGGCGCCTCGCAACCGGAGGTTACTTAGGCCACATGTTCGAGCTGTACGCGTTCTGGACCTGGATTCCGGTATTTCTAGCTGCGAGCGTCGCAGCGTCCGCACACCAGGTGGGACGTGGAACGGTTTCGCTTGTCGCATTTGGCACAATTGCAGTTGGCGGAGCAGGTTGCGTATGGGGAGGATTAACCGCCGATCGACTCGGCCGCGAACGCCTCGTTACAATCGCGCTCGCCGCGAGCGGGATATGCTGCCTGCTCGTCGGATTCTTATTTGGTCAGTCGTTGTGGCTTCTCGCGCCGCTCGCACTCGTGTGGGGATTCTTCGTAGTTGCCGACAGCGCGCAATTCAGCGCCCTTGTCACGGAGTCAGTGCCACCGCATGCAGTGGGTACAGCACTCACAATTCAAACATCGATTGGATTTTTGCTGACAATGTTTCCAATGCAGCTCGTCCCCGCGCTTGCTCGGCAAAGCAGCTGGCAATGGGCATTCGCAATTCTTTCGCTGGGGCCGACAGTCGGAATCTGGGCGGTCAGACGGCTGGTGCAGGCACGAGCTCTTTCTCACCGAGCGATGCCTTCCATTGCCGGTAGCCCATGATCGAGAGAATCAGGAATATCAGGTAAAGCCCCGCTGTAACGTACAAATCTCTGTATATGTACAACCCGATGTACACAACGTCGACAGCCACCCAAACGACCCAGTTTTCGAGTAGTTTTTTCGTCATCATCCACTGCGCGATGAGACTCGTGCTCGTCGTCGCAGCGTCTACAAACGGGGCGGCATCCGTCGTGCGATAGAGACCGGCGCCGAGCACGAAGCTCGAGACAATTCCGATCCCAACGAGCAACGTTCCAAGTCGGCGCGAGGTTCGTGAAACATGGAGCTCGGTGTGACCCTTTCCTCCATACAACCACTCGTACCATCCGTAGACCGAAATGATGAGGTACACCACCTGAAGTCCCATGTCGGCGAACAATCGCGAGTGATAAAAAACCACCGTGTACATGCCGACGTTCACGATCGCTGTTGGCCAGCTCCAGATATTCTGTCTGACACTCAGGTAAACACTGACGGTGCCAAAAAGGGCCGCTATGATTTCGATTGGACTTCCAAAAAGCCCCGGTATGTTTTCGAAAAGATTCATCGCGGCGTAAGAGTAGGACGCGGCGCCAGGTCTTTCAACTTTTTTCGCGCAGCGGCGCTTTCACTCGTCCTCGGTGCTTGTCTTCACAGGCAGGCGCCGCAACCGATCAACACGCCGGAGCTTCCAATTGTCAGCGATTCAGCGGCGGATTCATTGTTAGTAGACGTGCAGCGCGTGGACAGCAGCCTCATTGTGGAGCTGCGATACGCAACGAAGAACAACTTCACTGGCGAGCCGCTGCCCGGATACGAGGGCAACCACGCGTATTTGCGCGACGAAGTTGCTGTCGCCTTGTCACTCGCGAATGCTGATCTGCGTCGCGACGGATTCGGAATCAAGATCTACGATGCATACCGGCCAGTGAGAGCAAGCGAAGCAATGGTCGCCTGGGCACAACGCACGAATCGAAATGATCTTCTTCGTGATGGTTATATCGCCGCGCGCAGCAGGCACAACCTTGGTGTCGCGGTCGACGTTACTCTCGTCAATTTGAAAACCGGAACCGAAGTTCCAATGGGGACGGCATTCGATACGTTCTCGACCGCCGCGCACACCAAGAACGCACGCGGTGGATTCGCGGAAAACAGAAAGCGTTTAACGACTGCGCTCGAGCGTCACGGATTCACCAATTACGAGAACGAGTGGTGGCACTTCAGCTACGACGTCGAGAGTCCCGTGCGATTCAACCGTGTGATCCACTGATCTCAGGATCAATTTGGCGCGGCGGCGGCCCGTAGTGCGTGCGCATCCGCAGATCTTCGCGCCGGCAGTGTGAAAAGAAAAACGGTCCCTTCATCCAGAAACTCGGCCCACGCCGTCCCGCCGAGAGACCGAGCAGTATCGCGCACAATGCTCAAGCCGAGGCCGGTTCCGTCGACTGAAACCGTCAAGTCGTCATGCGCCCGGTAAAAACGCTCGAATAAATTCGCGCGTTTCGCCGGTGCGACACCGATTCCATTATCGCGCACTTCGACCACTACAAGGTGACCATCTTCTTCGATGCTTTGTCCGTGCGCCGAGATCTCGATCCATCGCTTCTCTTTGGCGAGATCCGCGTACTTGATCGCATTCGATACGAGGTTCGACATGCACAGCTCGACGGCTGCGGCGTTCACTTCCATTCGCGGAATGTCCGGAGCGATGCGTATCTCGATGTTCTTCGCCTGCGCAGCATCCCTGAACTGCCGAAACACCTCCGCCGCGGCACTCGGAAGAGTGACATGCCTCTGTTGTCGCGAATCATTCTCGAGCCGGGACAGCTCGATGAGATTATCCAGCACACCCTGCATTCCGAGGACGTTGCGCGAGATAACACCCACCAGCCGCTCGCGCTCGGGCTCTATGAGCGATTGGAGGTCGAGCACCTGCGCCGCACCCGTGATTGCTCCGAGCCTGTTCTTGAGCTCGTGCGTCAGTGTGCGATTGAATCCACGAAGACGCTCCTCGCGCTCGTTCAATCGGTCTGACACGAGTGCGAGGTAATGCGTAAGTGTCGCTTGTTGAATCAATGCGACCGCTGTGAATAGACGGTGCGCGCAGCCGAGCAGCTCGCCGCGTGTGCATGGTTGATCGATCTCGTCGACGGTCCGCGTCATGAAGGCGAACAGAATCCCACCGAAGAGCTCGTATTCCTTCAGCAGCTCGTATGCATCGAAGCCCTGCGAATGTCGGAGCTCGCCGAGCTCCATTGCCTTCGCAACCACAGAAACCTCGGCAGGAACTATGCGCTCGGGATCTTCGATGTAATCCGCTACTCCAAGGATGAGCAGCGGGATGTGATTCAGCAGCTCGTCGCTTGGGAATATCCGGCGCGCATCGACTTCAACTCGCGCATTGATTCTCTCGAGCCACCTCCGCGTGAGCTCCTCGCTTTCGAGACGGAGACGCTGTGCGAAAATACCTGCGAGAGGGCAGATGTCGAAGATTTCGGTTTTGAAAGTTCTGAGTTCCTGCAGGGGCACGCGTTTGCTCGACCGGTGGAGGGGCCTTGTAGGTAGACACTAAAGATACAAGGGGAACCGACGACATGTACCGTCCCCACGTGCAAACGGAGAACGGTACGATAGAAGACGCTTCGATTCGCATTACCGGCATGACTTCAGTTTGGCTGCACCTGGCGCGCAGGCGCAGCCTCATCAGCACTTTGAACAAGCGGCGCCACGCCCGAGGCTTTCAAATCAGCGTTGAGGGGGGCGAGCCCCGTGGCCATCGCGCCCTGCAATCGATTCAGCTGCGTGTCGAGCTCCGCTGATAGAATCCGGAATACCTCGCGCGTCTGATCAGTTGGCCGGGCGTCCGCGCCCCCCGCGACGCCCGCCAGCGCGGCGATTTTGTTGTTGAGCCGGATCGGATAATTGAGCGGATCCTGTCCCGACTGATTCTTCACCTGATAAATCTGCGCTTCGATGTCGGACAGCTGCGATGCGAATGCGTCGGCTTTCGCTTTGAATGCTGCGCGCTGTGCTTCCGGCAACTTTGCAGCTCGATCCGTAAGCTGCGCCTTCATGTTCCGAATCGTGCGCACTGCGTTGTTTGCCTTACTGGTTTCGTCGCGAACGGCGATCAGGAAATTGAATTGCTGCTCGAGGTCAGCTTGTGACGCTGTAGATCGCGGATCCTTGGTGACAGTAAAGCTTTGTGTTTGGGTTTGACCTCCGACACTCATTCGTACGGAGTACGTTCCGGGAACCGCGACCGGTCCCTGAGTACCGGCGGCCCACATAATGAGATTCTGAAACGTGACTGCGTCGGGATAGCGCAGATTCCATGCGAAGCTGTTGAGTCCCGCTTTGTTCGCAACGCGCGGTGGTGGCGGTGCTCGTCGCGGGCCGTCATCACCCGCTTCTGTTTCTTCGCTTCGAGCCTCCGTGCGTGTAGTCGAATCCTCTTTCACGCCGGCTTTCTTCAAACTGTCTGCCCGCGCAGCCTTCACGCTGTCTGCACGAACGGAGTCGACTGCGACTTTCGGATCCTGGTTACTTGTGAAACTGCGAATGAGCTTCCCGCTCGCATCGAGGAAATCCATCGTCACAACTTGTTTTGGCGATTTGAGGAAGTAATAAATCACCGCGCCGGAAGGTGGATTCGCTCCGGTCGGATGGCCGCCCGCAGCTCCGGTACCTCCGCCGCCGTTGAACACCACGCGATAAACATTGCGTGGCTTGAACAGGTGCATCTGGCTGGCCGCAATAGCAGGCGTCATCTGACGCAGTGCAGAGAGGTCGTCCAGAATCCAGAATGATCGGCCGTGCGTCGCTGCGATCAGATCCCCTTCCTTCACCGCAAGGTCATGAATTGGAACGATGGGAAGATTCCGCTGAAGCGTCTGCCAGTTCGCTCCGTTGTTGAAGCTCACCCAGATGCCGCGCTCGGTGCCCGCGAAAAGAAGACCCTGTTTGTTCGTGTCTTCACGGACGACGCGAACAAACTCTGTCGCTGGAATTCCATTCGTGATGAGCTGCCACGTCGCGCCGTAATCACTCGTGCGATAGATGTACGGCCGCATGTCGTCCATCTGAAAGCGATTCGCTGCAACATACGCAGTCCCCGGTGCGAAGTTCGATGCTTCGATAATCGATATTCGACTCCACTCTGGAATTCCTTTCGGCGTCACGTTGGTCCACGTCTTTCCATTGTCACGCGTGACGTGAACGAGACCATCATCCGAGCCCGCCCAGATGACACCCGCACGCACCGGTGATTCAGCGATTGTGAAAACCGTCGCATAGTACTCGACCGACGTTTGATCCTTGGTAATCGGTCCGCCCGACGAGCCCAGAGTACGCGGATCGTGACGAGTGAGATCGGGGCTGATCGGAGAAAAGCTCTGACCATCGTTCGTCGAGCGAAATACAACGCTGCTTCCGACGTAAATGGTATTTGCGTTGTGCGGCGAGATTACGATCGGATACGTCCATTGAAATCGGTACTTCGCATCGGCCGCGTCATGACCCATGGGATTGTCCGGCCATGGGTTGATGTCGCGCTCGAACCTGGTCTTTTGATCGTGCCGCGTGAGGAATCCGCCGTACGATCCGGCATAGACGATGTCAGGATTATCGGGACGAACGGCGATGTATCCACTCTCACCACCACCGACGTCGTACCAGTCGCTGATGTCAATTCCACCTTGCGCGCGACTCGGCCCGCACAGCGTCGAGTTGTCCTGCTGCGCGCCGCACACGCGATAAGGGAAATGATTCGTCGTGACGACGTGATAAAATTGCGCTGTAGGCTGATCCTGCTCTGTCCATGTCTTCCCGGCGTTGAACGAAACATTGGCGCCACCGTCATTGGCTTCGATCATTCGCTGCGCATCGTTCGGGGCAATCCATAAATCGTGATTGTCGCCGTGAGGAACTGGTATTGCCCGGAAAGTTTTGCCGCCATTCGTGGAGCGGTACATACCCGTGTTCAATGCGTAGACAGTTTGAGCGTCCTTTGGATCAGCGTAGATCTGCGTGTAGTACCACGCGCGTTGGCGAAGATTTCTTTCGGAGTTTGTGCGAGTCCAGGTTTTCCCTGCGTCGTCCGAGAGAAATACTCCCCCGGAATCGGCTTCGACGAGCGCCCACACTCGTCCTTCTTTCACCGGCGAGGCAGCAATTCCAACTTTTCCAATCACACCACCAGGTAATCCCGGATTCCGTGTGATTTCTGTCCAATGTTCGCCGGCGTCCGTGGATTTAAAGATTCCGCTTTGCGATCCGCCCGAGACGAGCTTCCACGGCGTGCGGTACGCATGCCATATCGTCGCGTAGATGACATCTGGATTCTGCGGATCGAGATCGAGATCGAATGCGCCGGCCGAATCGCTGCGATACAAAATTTTCCGCCACGACTTCCCACCATCAGTTGTCTTAAAAACTCCACGCTCGGCGTTTGGGCCATACACGTGTCCGAGTGCGGACACGTAAACGATGTCGGGATTTTTCGGATTGATGCGCACTCGCCCGATCTGGCGCGTGTCTGTGAGCCCGACGAGCTTCCACGTTTTTCCCGCATCAGTGGATTTGAACACTCCATCCCCGTGCGAAACGTTCCCGCGAATCGGCGACTCGCCTGTGCCTACATAAACGATGTCGGGGTTCGATGCGCTCACCGCGATCGCGCCAATCGTTCCGCCAAAATACTTGTCCGTGATTGGAGCCCACGTCATTCCACCATCGGTAGTTTTGTAAACGCCTCCGCCGGTTGTGCCGAAGTAGTACTCCATCGGCCGGGTTGCGGAGCCGGCAACCGCAACCGATCGACCGCCGCGAAATGGTCCGATCTCTCGCCACTTGATTCCTGTGAACGCCGACGAGTCGTAGCTCGTCATCTGTGCGCGCACTTGTTGAGGGGTTCCGGCAACAAGACATGTCGCAACGATCGCGATTGCTGGACGAAGAAATTTTCTCACTGTTGTTTCCTGGTGGAGGAATTCGCCAGCAAGTATGTAGGGAAGGGACAACGTCACGCAATTTGCAGAGGTAAACGCAATACATTCGACGGGAGACGCGCATGGCAGGTCCACGTGAAGGTTCCGAATCGTTGAACGAGATGCTCGACCCGCATCGCGAAGAGGAGCGCGAAGCGGCGGCGATGGAGCTGAGTGGCCGTCTTGCCCAGAAGGGCGTCGACATTGGATCAGATGAGGATCCGGGCCAGCTTGCCGATCTGCTGAGCGCAGTGGAGGAATTCGAGCGTGCAGTCGAAGCAGCTGGTGGAGATCTCATGGTGAACATGCCCGACTCGACGGATCCCCAGAGTCAGCAATTCGTGCTTCCATCGCGTCGAGCTGATGAGCCGATTACGGGTTACGAGTCGAGAATTCTCGCGGCGGCGCAGTCACTTCGCGACTAATCACAGCCGGGAAATTCGAGCGGGTACAGGGTATGGTCTTAACCCGTTCGGTTTTGGGTCAATGGTTCTCGGCCTTCCGATAGCGAGTAGTGAGCATTCGGTAGAACACGAAACTGAACACCGGCTAGCTGATTGCCGAGAACTATTGACCCAAAACCGAACGGGTTCCGCATCGGATCTTCATTACTCCGCGTCTTTACCGAGCGCGTTCGCGTTTCCAAGTACCGGACTTCCCGCCCGATTTTTCGAGCAGCATCACGTCCCCGATGATCATCCCGCGATCCATCGACTTCGCCATGTCGTAAATCGTGAGAAGCGCTACTGCGACCGCAGTTAGCGCTTCCATCTCAACTCCAGTCTTTCCCACCGTCATTGCAGCTGACGTAACCCGAATTCCAGGAAGGGAATCATCAGTCTCGAGATCAACAACAACCTCCGTCAACGGAATGTTGTGACACAACGGAATCAGCTCGGCGGTTCTTTTCGCGGCGCCGATCCCCGCAATGCGCGCAACAGTTAACACGTCACCTTTGGCGAGCGTGTTGTCGACAATCGCCCGAAGCGTTTCGGCGGACATCGTGATCGTTCCACTCGCACGCGCAACGCGATGAGTGTCCGATTTTTCCGAGACATCGACCATGCGCGCTTCGCCACGCCCACCGGTGTGTGAAAGCGTCACGCGAGACTCGCCGACAACTCGCGCAACAATCGCGCGGCAATCAGTTGAGGATTCACGTTGCCATCAGCCTGCGCCCGTGCTCGTGCGACCGCATCCGCAGCCCGGCTCGCACGCAACGCGCGCGCTTCGTCGGACTCATGGAGCGCCGCGCGCATTCTCTCTCCGATGAGAACGAGAATCGCGTCGAGAGTATCCGAGAAAGCGCCGCGCGCGCCCGAGGATCCTACTCCCATAAGAGCGGCGTATCGCGCCGACTGATTCGGCGAGGTCGCAGCATCGATCAGCCGTCGAGCAGTACGAATCGCCTTGCCACGCGCCTCGTCCATCAAGAGAGCGCCGGGAGCTCCAGACGCAACTGACAGCCGCTCGACCGCCGACTTCGGCGCGCCGGCCTTATCGAGCGCAGCGGAAGCGAGCGGATCGGCAAGGAAAACACGCATGGCGGCATCATCGAGTGGTGGAACTCTGATAGCAACTGTACGTGAACGTACAGTTGGAAGGAGCGCGCCGGGTTCGCTTGAAGTAAGGATGATTGTCGTCTTCGCGGACGGTTCCTCGAGCAGCTTGAGAAATGCGTTAGCGGCTTGTTCGGAGCCCTCCTGCGGGACCATCCTCTCTGCATCACCGATGACGAACACTTTGCGAGTGGCCATCGACGGCGTGAACGACGCCTGCTGCACGATAGCACGGACCGTCGCTACAAAAATTCCTTCGTTTCCGGCAGGCGGTGAATACAAACCGCCGTTCTCCATCCGCTCAGCGATCGCTTCCTGATAATCAGAGACGACATCCGCCAGCGCCGGGTCGGGATCTTTTGGACGCAGCCGCGGGAAGTACCAATGAAGATCCGGATGCGTGAGCGATCTCGCGTAGTCGCATCCCTGACACTTTCCGCATGGGGGATCCGGATTCTTGCATAGAAGTAGCTGGCCCAGCCAGAGCGCGAGCCGCTGCTTACCAACGCCCTGGGGTCCATGAAATAGCAGGCTTCCCGGAAGCTTCCCCGAAGTAACGCTTTCCCTGAGGAGCGCTTTTGTTTCATCGTGACCGTGCAGATCGATTAACTGCATGACAGAAATATGGCATCACGCTGATTCCATCGTCTTCTCGCGCTAAATTGACCGATAGAACGATTAGACGGTGGCAGGATTTTTGACCTTATCGCACGTGTTGCGACGCAATCAGTGGAGACGTGATGGCAGCCGATTTGACGGGGAGAAAAGTTGCGGTTCTGGCGACGGACGGAGTGGAGCAGGTTGAGCTCACTGCACCGTGGAACGTGCTTCGCGAAGCGCGCGCCGACGTTTCTCTCGTTTCGCTGAAAAGCGGGAAAGTTCAGGGGTACATTCACGACGAGAAAGCGGACACGTTCAAGGTTGATGCGGTTGTCAAAGCGGTGAAAGCGTCTGATTTCGATGCGCTCGTGATTCCCGGCGGACTGCGAAACACAGAAGCGCTGAGAGCAAACCCTGATGCGGTGAGACTCGTTCGCGAATTCATGGAAGCGGACAAACCAGTCGCAGCAATGTGCCATGCGCCGAGGATTCTCGTTGAAGCCGGTGCGGTCGAAGGCCGCACGCTTACGTCGCACGAAGAAATTGCCGATGAGGTGAAGGACGCGGGAGGCTCCTGGGTAGATCGAGCAGTGCAGGTGGATCAGAAGCTCTTGACCGGACGAAGGCCGGAAGACCTTCCCGCGTTTTGCGCAAATCTGGTAAGCCTTTTGTCGAGCGCAATCGATGAGCGACGACTCGACAAAATGGTGGAGCAGAGCTTCCCGGCGAGTGATCCACTGCCGGGGCCGATTTCACTCGGATAGTTGTGGCGGGTGTGCGGAATGCGTGGCACTTTGTAACGCAAAGTACTTGACAATCCTCTGCAGTCGCAGGTAGACTAATGCGTATGACGTCCGTCCGTCCGCTGAGGCCCGAGCCGGCTGAACCGCCGGCACTGCATGTAAGGGCGATGGACAACCTGGCTTACATCAGAAACACGATGGAAGCAGCCGGTTCGTTTACGGCGGTTTCGGGATGGGGAATGGTAGCGGTTGGCGCGCTGGCGCTCCTTGTTGGAGTGATCGCGTATGCACAGTCGACACCCGTTGGCGCAATCAGAGTCTGGCTAATATCGGCTGCGTTGCTGCCACTCGTGATGCTCGCTGCAATGGTTCGCAAAGCGCATCGCGCGAAGATGCCGCTCGTATCAGGACCGGCGCGAAAGTTCGTGTTGAGCTTTTCACCTCCGATGATCGTTGGTGCTCTGCTGACTCTGGTGATGTACCAGGGAGGTCTGGTCGCTGCGATCCCCGGAATGTGGCTGCTTCTATATGGAACTGCGGTAGTTGCTGGTGGCGCGTTCTCGGTTCAGATCGTTCCCGTAATGGGTCTTTGCTTCATGGCGGCGGGCGTCATAGCTCTCTTTGCACCAGTCAGCTTCAGTCAGCTGATAATGGGTGCGGCGTTTGGAGGGCTTCATATCGGATTTGGAATTCCTATCGCCAGGAGACACGGTGGCTAAGCATGGGGCAGCGCGTGATGAGCGCGCGCACGAGACAGTTCGCCCGACGGTAAAGCGTCCCGCGCCGAAAAAGGCGGGCGAGCTCGATCGTCTTATTCACGAGCGGTTGCGTTTGGGAATTGTCAGCGCACTCGCGGTGAACGACTCACTCTCGTTCAGCGATCTCAAGAAATTGATGAATACGACCGACGGCAATCTGAGCGTTCACGCCAGAAAGCTGGAGGAAGCGGACTACATAGCGTGCACGAAATCTTTCGAGGGTCGGATGCCGAAGACACAGTACCGGCTGACGGCGACGGGTCGTCGCGCCCTCGAGCGGTACCTCGATCACATGGAAGCGTTGATTCACGCAACACGAGATCGTTAGCTCGGACACCGAAAACTTTACTTATGAATCAGGGATCTCCGCGCGGCGTTCACGTCGCGATAATCATGGATGGAAACGGCAGATGGGCGACTGCTCGCGGGCAGCTGCGCACATCGGGCCACATCGAGGGGGCGCGCACGGTTCGGAAGATTGTCGAGGCGGCGCCTGACTGCGGAATCGGAACGCTGACGTTGTACGCATTCTCTGCGGACAACTGGCGCCGTCCGTCGAGAGAAGTTGCGCTGTTAATGAGATTGTTCCGTCGTTATCTGGTGTCGGAAGTTGCACGCTGCGTCACGAACGGTGTCCGAATGAAGATCATTGGCCGCCGCGACAGGATTCCGGGCGAGTTGCTGCGTGCGATCAACAACGCAGAGAACGCGACTCGCGATGGGCGTAAGCTCGACCTGCGAATTGCTGTCGATTACTCAGCGCGTGACGCGATGCTTCGTGCTGCAAAGAGAGCCGCGATGGGTGGACACGTCGACCGCGATCTCGATCGCGAGAATTTCGCGGAGCTTCTGTCGAAGGTCGATAACGGAATCGGTCCGTCGAAGGATGTCGACCTTTTGATCCGTACCGGCGGCGAGCAGCGGTTGAGCGACTTCCTTTTATGGGAGTGCGCCTACGCCGAGCTTTACTTCACGCGACGCATGTGGCCCGACTTCTCGGCGGCCGATCTTCGGGATGCAGTCGAGGAATTCCACGCACGTGAAAGACGGTTTGGGGCGGTTCCAGCAGCAGCCGCGGGATAAAACCGCGAAGGCTGGATCGACGCGCCCTCCCGGATCCGATTGCCTGGACGTGCTATCTGCAATCTGAAAAAGCAGCTATCGGCACATATCACCCTTAACATCTGTTTAAGCCTCGCGTCTACCATTCGTGACTGCGCGCATCCCGCGCGCTCCGTAGGTAACTGGAGGCTTTTCAGATGAAAAAAATCAATGCTGCGGCTCTCGGAGCTGCGCTGCTTGTTGGTAGTGTCAGCTTCGCCGGAGCGCAGGCTCCGCAGACCCAGGGTCAGAAGCAGGGCGTCGCGCCGCGCGGCGATCGTCGCGGGGGCGGAGATTTCCGTCGCGGTGGACATCGTGGACGATTCGGCCGTGATGGTTTTGGTGGCCGGTTCGCGAAGGATCTCAACCTCACTGATGCTCAGAAAGCGCAGCTGAAGACGATTCGTCAGAAGTACCGTACGCAATTCGAGGCGATCCGTACCCAGATGAAGCCCGCGTTCGAGAATGCGCGCACGCTTCGTCAGAAGGGTGATACCGCAGGTGCACGCGCAGCGCTTCAGCGTCAGCGCACCGAGTTCGGCCCGCGTCTTCAGGCAATTCAAAAGGCGCAGGAGAACGAGTTCCGCAACGTTCTAACCGCTGAGCAGCGCGCAAAGTTTGATGCTGCGAAAGCAGAGAGACAGAAGCGGATGGAAGAGCGGCAGAAAAACGGTCGTGGTTTCGACCGCCGCACTCGCGGCCAGCGACCACAGCGCGGCTAAGGTTTTTTCTCGAAAAAAAAAGGCGTCCATATGGGCGCCTTTTTTTGTGGTTTTTCGGCAAGAATTCCGCGAATTACCGCCACAGTTTGCGGGTTTGGAGATTTCAGTTTTCAGTTCGCAGTTTCCCAGTAGCATTGCCGCGGCGACGCATCTTATTGCAAGGCTTATGTGCTGGTGAAGTTTTTCGATGCGGTGACGCCTGCGAAAAATC
>DATLDN010000155.1:0-5166 GCA_035525855.1 Gemmatimonadaceae bacterium | reverse complement strand
GTGAGATCGAGCCCCTGGGTATCGAGCTTCAGGTAAATTCGCGCGTTGGGCCGCTCCTCGAGGATTTCATCGAGAACGCTCTCGAGCCGTCGCACGCTCACAATTTCCTGACGGGCAACGCGATGCGCGTCGCCCCAGCGCGCAGGACCATCCTCGTTGAATGAAAGAAACGAGCTCGCCTGCGCATCACCCGCGGCCACATTGATCGCTTTGCGGTCGTCGGCATCACCAAGAGCGACATTAAATCCCTTCCACTTGCTACTGGAAGCCATCCGCGCCGTTAAAGACTCGAAAACTGATTTCACCGGCTCGAAGGAATAAATCCAGCCGTCATAACCGTTGTCGCGCAGCGACGCCGCGAACTGCCCGTGATTGGCACCAACATCCAGAACAGTGTCGATCTTCAAATGCTCGAACAGCTGCTGGATATGCCACTCGAATCCGCGGCGGTTCGGATATCGGATCAGGTCGAACCCGACCTTGTTTACAAGATTGCGAATCACGAAACGAGTCTAATCAAAGTGAACCTTCGCCGCGCCTGTGAAAGCGCTGCCCGTTCAAATCATGTAACACGCCCTCTCAACGTTGTGGCGGAGTCTATCAATCGCTGAATGTTGGTGACCCGACGATCGCAGTCACACATAACGAGGCCAAGTAGATGTTTGCAGATTTTTTTAAAGTGTCACGCATAGCACTAGCTGGTTCGATGCTGGCGTGCGGCGGAGGCGGAGCCGCAGTGGCACCCGCGGAAAATCCGACGGAGAATGTGCCCCCGGCGGCGCCACCGTCCGCACCTCCCCCGTCCAATTCCACTTCAGCAACTGCCTCCACTGCGGGAGCACGTTTTACTCCGGCAACAATTACAATCGCGCCCGGCGGCAGTGTGACGTGGCAAATCGTTGAAGCAACTCACAACGTGACGTTCGGCTCCGCGAAACCGCAGGGTGGAGATGTGCCCGATACGGCGCCCGGAACTTCCGTCACGCGCGTGTTTCCTGCGCTAGGTACGTATTCGTACCAGTGCACGCGGCATTCGGGAATGGTTGGACAAGTGTTGGTACAGAATGGGACGGCAACGCCGGTACCACCGCCACCACCGCCGTCTCCCTCCGGCATTACGATCACCGTCACAGCAACGGCTTTTCTTCCGGAGGAAATCGAAATCACTCCGGGAACTACTGTCACGTGGCAATTCAACGCGACGAATAACGTCACGTTCGACGATCTTCGGCCGCCAGGTGGAGACATACCCGACACCGCTAATGGCACTCGAGTCTCGAGAACCTTCCCCGAACTTGGGGACTACGACTACAGATCGTCGCACAATCGCGAAATGAAAGGACGAATCCGCGTTCGTCGCGACTGATCTCCACTTTCGAGGAATAATGCGCACAGCCACGTCGCTCCTCGTAGCAGCAATGCTGATCGTTCCCCGAGCGGCGACTGCTCAGTCGCTGCTCGAGCGATCACCAAACGTGTCGGGCGACTGGACCGGATCGCCGGGCACTTTGTATTTCCATTTCATTCATCGTTTTTCCACCAGCGGCTCTCCGGAACGAAAAGTCACGAACGTCCCGACGTTTCTCCTTGGCGCCGGACTACCAAAGCGCTTTCTCATCGGCGTGAACTATTCGACCAACTCGGATCTGGCTCCGCGGTTTCCGAATGAATGGGAGTTGTTTGCGCGATGGAATCCTCTCAGTGAAGACAACGGCTCGCCAATCGACGTCGGTGGCCAGGTGGGCTACAACAATGCAGCCGAGGGCGTGGACGGTGAGCTTTCGCTGGCGCGTCGCTTTGGAATCATCCGCGTGATCGCAGCCGGCAGAGCACTGTCTAATCCATTGGAGGAAGGAAGCGTTCGATATGCAGCTGCCGGAGCGGCTGTATTACGACTCGGCACGTATTTATCGCTGACAGGTGATGTCGCATCTCTGACGAATCGCACACCGGCGGAGAGAGTTGCGTGGAGTGCCGGTGTTCATTTCGCGATTCCTCTGACTCCGCATACCGTTTCACTTCAAGCCACGAACACGCTGGTGAATACTCTCCAGGGTTCGTCTCGAGGCACCAGCATTGTTCGCTATGGCTTCGAGTTTACGATTCCCTTGACGTTGCGCCGCTATTTCGGCAAACGTGCGAAGGAAGCGGACGCACCCGAACGGGCCGACACAATACAGGCAGCTGAACTGGCGCAAACCGATTCGGCAGCGAACCCCGCGCCGGCTGTCGCTAAAGTGGACACAGTAACAAACTCACCCGCACCGGTGCCGCCGTCGACGGCGAAAGCTCCATCAGCTCCGGCGCCAACGCGCACGACTCCGCCGCGAGCCGCTCCAGCGCGCACAACTCCAGCGCCGCGCCCGGCAGCAAGTGCACCTTCCAATCGCACCGTCCGCACTGGCATGCGGAACGTCAACTACATGCAGACGCGGGTGGAGATTACGGCAGGAACAACAGTCGAATGGACCAACCGCGACCCTCTTGCTCACACAGTGACCGCGGTGGACCGCAGCTTCAACTCAGGGTTGATTCAGCCTGGCAAAACCTTCCGCCACACGTTCACGAAGCCGGGCACGTATGCGTTCTTCTGCATGCCGCACCCGTTCATGAAAGGGACGATCGTCGTCAAATAGCTCGAGCGTTTGCTACTGAATCGATAGCGTATACGATCCCGTTTGCGACGGAAGCGCAGTGCGCGCGAAGATCGCGTAGTAATCGGTAACGGTCGCCGTGAAAACAATCTGCGCGTTAGTCGTTGTCGCGTCCTTGTTGTCATTCTGCGCGACTCGAACGCCGCTTTGACGGACCAGATCGAGGAATGGATCGACGACCGATGAAGTCATGTTGATCGTTATCGACTGACCAGCCCGCAAAAGAATGAAGAACCCGTCGGCGTAAAGTGGCGACGGAGTTCCAGGCAGGAGACAATCCGTCGTTTCAATGTTCTGCGTTGTCGAAACATTTTTCACTGCGAAGTAGAGCTCGCACTTTGAATTGTTCTGCGACACGACTTGCGACGACAGCTGATAATTGCCCAGCGTGAGCTTTTCAAAGGAACCTGCACCCAGGACGTACGTGTCAGCGGGCAGCAATATCTTTATCGAAGAATTGCTGACGTTATCCGCCTCATCGTCATTCTCTGCAATTACGCTCCCGTCGGCCGATCTCAGGTCGAGATACGTGTCGAACGCAGCGGTCTGGCGAAATAGATACGTGTTCGAGGGCCCGGCTGTCGTCGTCGAGAAGAAGTCGACGAAAGTGCCGTCGCTGAATTGGCAATCGTCCGACTCGAGTGTGCCGTTGCTTGTGGAGCCGAGAACGTGGGTCGTTCGCTGTCCGCACTTCGCCGAGCTTGCAATCGCATGAAAGGTGATCGCAGGCACGCCGGTCGTCGACGCAACGAGGGTTTGACCGCCTGACTGGGGGCCGAGGGTCCAGCTACCGACGGAAGCGATGCCCGCTGCGTTCGACGTTGCAGTTCCACCTGTCACCGATCCGCCGCCCGTGGCGGGAGTGAATGTCACAACAGCGCCGGCTCTTGGATTACCGTTCGCGTCCTGAACCATTACTGACGGACTTGTCGACAATGCAGCACCGGCCGTACCGATTTGATTCTCCCCTGATGACACCACCATTACTGCTGCGGGCCCAACAGTTCCGGTTGCATTGAAGGTCACCGACAGTGTTCCCGAAGTTGCGGTCAATACGTTCGCGCCCGCGGTTTTCCCGAGCGTCCATCCGCCGACTGTGGCTACACCCGACGCGTCCGTGACGGCGGACCCGCCTATGATCGTCCCGCCGCCTGACACCACACTGAATGTCACCGCTGCGCCGCCGAACGGGTCGCCGTTCTGGTCGCGCACGATTACTGAGGGCGGCGGAGTTACCGGCGTTCCGGCTACTGCTGTTATGGTAGCGGCCGAATTAGCTGCGATTGCGGTTGCCTCGGCCGGCCCGGAGGATTTTCCGTCCCCCCCACAGTTTGTGTACGCGAGCAGCAGAAAGGCGGGCGCAAATCTAAAGTTGCGAACAAAAGCAGTTTTCACATCGGAACCTTCGTGAGGGTGAGTTAATCTGTGTCAGTGCACGTCCGCTCGAAACTGTGAATTGCGAATTGGTTGGTTTCGAGGTGCGAACTGCATTGGCATCGGGGTAGATTGCAGTCGTTGCGCGCCCTTAGCTCAATTGGATAGAGCATCTGACTTCGGATCAGAAGGTTGGGGGTTCGAGCCCCTCAGGGCGCATCGCCGCTTAGCCTGAATCCAGCGCCGTTCGCCGCGCAGTTTATTCCCCTCGCCGCGAGACCGTGTTTTCCACGTCCCGCCCCGCCTACACTTCGCGGACGTGATGCCGACCAGTCGAAGAACTACACTCGCCGCAGCCGCATTCATCATCGCGGCAATCGCTCTGGGAAGTTGTATCTCCGAGCGCCAAACGGTCACAGCACCAACGGGCGGCGGCGGAAATTGCCAGATCCCGCTTTCGTCAAGCGCCGCCGGAACTGTCGTCGTTTTCATTCGCAACTTCACCTTCGTTCCCGCCCAGGTCTCTGTAAAGCGCGGCACGAAAATCAGCTGGGTGAACTGCGAAAATCCCGGACTCGATGCGCATTCATCGGTGAGCGATGCAGGAGTATGGGAGTCACCCACACTTCAGCCGGGAGACACGTACTCTCGGCCGTTCAACGAGGCACCCGGCAGCGCGTTGGAGTACCACTGCAACCAGCATCCATTCATGAAGGGAACCGTCAACATCGAGTAGCTGGAGAAGCTGTTCGAACAACAGGAGGGGATATGAGAAAGCCAGGTTTAATTGCTGCGTCGGTCGCTGCACTCGTTTTCGGAATCAGCTGCGACAGCAACGGGA
Organism: Gemmatimonadaceae bacterium; assembly: GCA_035525855.1. Lineage (GTDB taxonomy): Bacteria > Gemmatimonadota > Gemmatimonadetes > Gemmatimonadales > Gemmatimonadaceae > UBA4720. Next base: position 297 of record DATLDN010000155.1, on the reverse strand, counting down.
CCGGTCCTGCGGCCGAGACGTTCGGTGCAACACTGAACGGTGCCAGTGAGAGACCAAACCCAATTACAACTCCCGCAGCAGGTACAGGAACTTTCACACTATCCGAAGACGGCAATACGCTTTCGTGGAACGTCGTCACTACCGGAGCAAATAACGTCACGGCTTCGCACATCCATATCGGCGGTAGAGAAATCGCCGGTCCGATCGTTCTTCCTCTCTATGCTGGAGCCGCTTCGAGCAATCCCGCGATCACCGGTTCAGTGACACGCTCGACATTCACATCGCCACTGGGCGTGT
>DATLDN010000206.1:0-6951 GCA_035525855.1 Gemmatimonadaceae bacterium | reverse complement strand
GCACTCGCCCGCTCTCCCGTCGACCGATTCGCGAGTGCAGGCGAGTTCGCGGCCGCACTGCACGATGAGTCGGGACCGGCGCGAGGCAAAGCTTCAACATTCCGCTCACTGATCGCGCGCGCAGCTGGAATCATTCTCTTGATCGGCGCCGGCGCTGCGGTCTGGGCTGCGACGACTCGCAGCAATTCTCACTCGGGCGCAACCTCTCCGATCGATGCGCGGAGAATGGGAACGCAGGATACGATCGCTTACAATCTCTACCTCAGAGCGCGCGCGCAGGCGGATCGACGAAGCGCTATCTCGCTATCGCGCAGCATCGAGCTGTATCAGGCAGCCATTGCGCGCGATTCCGGATTCGCCAATGCCTGGGCGGGTCTCGCGCGCTCGCTGCAGTTCTCCCTGAACTGGCGATATCCGGTTCCACATATTCCCCGCGACAGCGTGGTTCCGCTCATGGTGCAGGCAAGCGAGCGAGCGCTCGAGGCCGACAGCAACAACACGGAGGCGTGGATGGCACGCGCTGTTGTTCTGCGACAACTCGACAAGACATCGGATCACGATCGACTGGACGCACTGATGCACGCTCTCCGCACCGATTCAACCAACGCAGAGCTTTGGTTCCTCATATCGAACGCGTGGCAGGACAGCCTGGAAAACCGCCGCGCGCTCGACGCTTTACGACGCGCTATACAACTCAATCCGCGTCATGCGAGCGCGTTGGGCTTTCTCGGAATGAATTACATCTGGCTCCGCAAGAACGATTCTGCTCTCTTCTGGACTGACAGCGCAAAGAAGATCGATCCCAGCGCAATATGGGCGCGTCAATCGAGAGGCCAGGCGTTGCGCGAGCTTGGTCGGATGTCGGAAGCTGAATCCGAATTCCAGGCGTCGACACAACTTGGCCGAGGACCTGATGAGATAAATGGTTGGGCGGGGCTTGCGGAGGTTAATTACCGACGCGGTGACAAGCATGCGGCGGACACGATCATTGCGCATGCAGTATCGCTCGCCGATACAGTGCATCCAACGGTGCACGATGCGGCATACCTGGCGTGGGCATTCACGCAGACTGGACAGCGCGAGCGCGCACTGCGGTTTCTCGAGGCATACCAGCCGCGACGGGACATACACTTCCAGCTGCATCTTCCGCGCGATCCGCCGCTGGATCCATTGCGATCGGATCCTCGATTCGCCGCCCTCCTTACGCGCAAGAACGTCCCATTGCACTGAGGTGTCTACCTAGACTTCATCGAAGCACGCGAGTGGCATGCGCGTGAGGCGGTTGCGTGGTAAACTGCAGTACAGATGATGACCTACACACAAGCGCGTGACACACTCATCAAGGATCTTCGCGCCGACGCCGCCGCGCATGATGCAGGCAATTTCGACGCGATTGGCCGCCGCTTCGATTCCGTTGAGCACCAGTTTCCACGAGGCACTGCTCCCGAGCTCGACCGGCTGCATATCGCGCTTACGTTCTGGGATGGGTGGGTACACGCGCGTAATCACGGATGGCCTCCGGGTCCAATTGCGCTCAACGAATGGCCAGAGCTCGCACGCGCGGTTGCGTCAGACCTCGAAGCGGATCGTAATCCGACATCAGAGGTCGTCTTGAGGAACTTTGATCTCGTTGCGAATCCGAAACTAAATGAGCGCGTGCAGATACTCGCGGAGCGGCTGCGTAACGCGAATCCGTACGAGACATAGAATACTCGAGCCGCGAGATGGTGATTCGTGCGGAGTTTGGGTATCGTGTTAAGTGCAGGGAGGAGTTACGATGCCTGACGAAATGGGAACGCTCCGCACTGACATAGAAGTCGCCAACCCTGCTGACCCGCTCGATCGGGAGCAGCTTATCGATGCGGGCCCAGCTCCCGCTGCAGCCTGGTCATTGCAATGAGAAATCCCACTCGCAGCATATTCATCGTGGTCGCTGCCGCATTATTGCAGTCGTGCACTTCACCATTCGACGGCACGATCTGCACAGACCAGTTTGTTTACGGTCTGAATGTTACGGTTCTCGATTCAATCACGCTGTCGCCGCCAGCAAAGGCAACTCTCCTCGCTCGCAGCGGTGCGTTTGCTGACTCAGTTGGGCCACGGGCGCCCTTCCCCCTTAGCAACGGGGGACCTCCGATGCTCATTCTTTCAACCGCCGGCGAACGCGCTGGCGTTTACGACATCACCGTAAAGGCTCCCGGTTATCGCGATTGGACGAAGAACGCAGTTACGGTTACGGCCGACGTCTGTCACGTCAATCCTGTACCAGTCACGGCGAAGCTTCAGCAGTAACACTCCGGTAGTCCACGGCCGTGAGAGCGCTCGGCGATGACCTAGCTCAACCCGCCCGGAGGTTCGAGATTTAGCAGGGATACTCGGAGGGAGCCGGTGGAAACTGCGGGAGCAGTCGAGCAGCTCAACCACTTACTTGCAGATCGTTATGTAGTCGAGCGCGAAATAGGCCACGGCGGAATGGCCACGGTTTATCTCGCGCAAGACATTCGCCACAGGCGAAAGGTTGCGCTCAAGCTTCTCCTCGCCGAGCTCGGAGCGATACTCGGTCCCGAGCGATTCCTCAGCGAAATCCGAGTCACCGCAAACCTGCAGCACCCGAATCTTCTTCCACTCTTCGACTCGGGTGAAGCCGGCGGACGACTGTATTACGTAATGCCCTACGTGCAAGGTGAATCGCTCCGTCACCGGCTGAATCGCGAAAAGCAAATCCCGGTCGACGAAGCAGTCCGGATCGCTACAGCATGCGCAAGTGCTCTCGATTACGCGCATCGCAACGATGTCATTCATCGCGATCTCAAGCCGGAAAATATTCTGATGAGTGCCGGCCAGCCGGTAATCGCCGATTTCGGAATCGCACTGGCCGTATCGAACGCAGGCGGTGCACGCATCACGCAAAGCGGCCTCTCGCTCGGCACGCCACAATACATGAGTCCGGAGCAGGCAGCCGGTGATCGGGACATCGATGGAAGAAGCGACATTTACAGTCTTGCTTGCGTTCTCTATGAATTGCTGACTGGAGATCCTCCGCACACCGGCAGCACCGTGCAGGCAATCGTCGCAAAGGTTCTTGTAGAGAAGCCCAGAAGCGTGCGAGCTCAGCGTGATCGGATACCTGAGCACGTCGACGCTGCAATCGAGCGCGCACTTGCAAAGATTCCCGCAGACCGGTGGGCGACGGCCGGACAATTCGCTGAAGCGCTCAACGATCCGGCAATGACTTCCGCGTCGAGAGCGCGAGTAACGGATAGTGGAATTTCGCAACGCGAACAACGATCGAAACCACTGGCCGTTCTTCGCCGCGCGTTCTGGCCGACGATCGCAGTCGTTGCAACGGCCGCAGCAGTGTTTGCGTTTGAACGACTGCGATCTGTTCCTCCACCGAAGACAGTGAGCTTCGTCGTGTCGACGCCGGAGACGGCGCCGCTCGCAGTGCTCCCGAGCTTCGTCGTATTCGTGCCTGACGGGCAATCGATCATCTATGCGGCAAATGTCGCCGGCAAGCGCCAGCTGTACATGAGGCAGCTTTCCGAGCTCGAGCCGCGCGCGATAAGCGGAACTGAAAACGCTTATCTCCCGATAATTTCTCCGGATGGGAAGTGGGTCGCGTTCGCGGTAGAAGGGGATCTCTACCGCGTTCCCGTAACAGGAGGAACTCCCACACGAATAACTCAGGCGACGAAACTGCGCGGTGCCTCATGGAATCAGTCCGGCGCCATCGTCTACGGAACTGATGCGGGTGGTTTGTATCTCACCTCGGCCAATGGCGATACGCCGCGACGTCTCACGACACCAGACAGCACGAAAGGCGAGCTCTCGCACATTCAGCCGATGTTTCTTCCGGATGGGAAGACCATTGTGTTTCGGATCGAGGATCGCGAGACGCGCACGAACGATCGGCTTGCCATTACTTCGCTCGATGGAAACGCATACCAGTCACTCGGTGTGTCAGGCGGAAATCCTCTCGCCATGTTCGATGGAACGCTGTTCTTCGGACGTCCCGGCGGCTTCATCGCATCCGTCCCGTTCGATGTAAAGCGCAAGAAAGCTTTAGCAGAGCCGACGGTCCTGTTGGATCAGGTGAGCGTCTTCGCGGGTGCTGCGGCCTCATTTGCAGCGGACGGTTCGCTGGCGTACATAAAATCGACGAACCTGAGCCGGCTGATAATTACAAACAATCCCGCCACACCGGACACAACTACGGGCGGAGAGCTCCGTCGGTATACACGCCCCAATCTCTCACCCGATTCGCGTAAAATCGCGGTGGAGATTTCCTCCAGGGGAAAAAATCGATCCGACATCTGGGTTTATGACATCGCCTCGGGGGTAGTCTCGCGCGTGACGTCTCAGGCCACGTCACATCAACCGGTATGGACGCCGGATGGAAAAAGCATCGTGTACATTCGCGAGGACGGGGCAAGGACCGAGCTGTGGCGGGTGCCAGCGGATGGAAGTGGACCGGAGACGCGATTCTTTGCACCCGAAGAGTCAGTGAGGGACATAACATTTTCACCCAACGGCAGGCTCGCCGCATTCCGCACGGATGATCCGCAAACGAGGCGCGATATCTGGCTTCTGTCGATCGACTCGACGGGCGCACCAGGCCGAGCCGTGCCCTTTCTCAGGACCGGATTCAACGAAGGAGGCGCGCGCATTTCTCCCAATGGAAATCTGATCGCATACGTATCTGATGAGTCGGGCCGAAACGAAGTTTATGTTCGGCCATTTCCTGGGAACGGCCCACGCGAGCAGATATCAGCGAGTGGCGGCGTGCAGCCGGTGTGGGTCAGCGATTCGCGCATCGTCTATCGGTCGGCGGGTAGGTTCATCGCGGCCACACTTTCAAACGGTCCGGAAATCTCGGTCACCAGGCGTGAAGAACCGTTTCAGGGTCGCTACCGCTCCAGTGGCCTGGATGCAGAATACGATGCTGACCGGAAGGGCAAGTTCGTGCTTCTGGAGCCCGCGGGTGGAGATGAGCTCGTCGTTATGTTGAACGCAGCCAGCAAGTTTCTACGTGAGGGCGCAAGGAATTGACCGTAGTCGATCAGGTGGAGAGCGCGAGCAAAGCTTCAAGCTCAGGAAGCTGATCGATGTCCTTCGGCCGGCCTGCAGCGCGTTTTGCATCGATGAGAGCAGGCAGGTTCAGAACGCGAAAACGGATTCCGAATGCTTCGACGGGCGTGGATCGCGTAAAACATTTTGCATACTCTCCGACACCTTTTACGACATCGAGCACGTCGATAAATCCCTCGCGTGTTGTGAGCGTCATAATCGGTGTGATGCTGAACTGACGCACATCCATAAAGAATGGAAGGCCACGCTCGATTCCTCGCGGATAGGCGTCCCATTGCGACAACGTCTTTGCGAGCGCGGAGATGTTTTTTTCACCGCCTTCGTAACAGACATCGAGGTCATCCGTCACACGGCGCGAGCCATGAGCCGTGGCGGCTACGCCTCCGACTACGACGAATTTTACTTTCGCCGCGCGAAGGCCATTGAGCATTGTTGCAAAGCTCACGTGCGACGAATTGCGTTAAGGAACGCAGCGTTTTCATCGAGTCGCTCGAGCCGCTCGAGCGGAGAAAGCCGAAGCCCCTCGCGGAGAAGATCCATGTCGACTCCATATCTAACTGCCCTTTCTACTGCGCCCTTCCTGCCGCGCGTTCCGCTTCGCCGTCCGCGACGACGCGGGCCGCCAATATCCAGAGCGGCTGACAGCGCGGCCGCATAAGTAGAATAGAATCGAGCCATATCGATCGAAACGGCCGCGCTGCTCGTTTGCGCGCCGCCAACAACGAGCGCCGTTTTTTTCATGACAGCCGACTGCTTTAAGATCTCATCCGCGAGTTGAGCAGCACGAAAAAGCGTTATCCCGACTTCCTGGCTCAACACACGAATGAGGGCAACCGACCGCGCTTCATCCGCAGTGTATCTCAACCGCTTGCCAAGGAGCCGGGCCGAGTTTTCGACCCATTTCTCGTCGGCCCGAATCGCCATGGCGAACTGAGCTCGCGTCATGTCTAATTATACCTACTTAGTAGGCCTATTTCCAGCATTACACATGTGGGCAACCGCGGGAGATTGGGTACCTGAGTAACTCCGTTATCGTTTACCGCTGACAGTTTTCCAGTAGGAAAGTAGTGAGTAAACAGTTTTTCGGTTATCAGTTTACTGTAAACACGTCACTGAAAAACCGTCTATTCACTACTCTCCTACTGGAAAACTGTCATTGGGTAGCGGATAAGGTTATTTATTTCTTGTGAGCCTTGAGTACTGAGTAGGAGCGATAGATGAAAGCGCTGCACATTCTTCCGATTACTGCGTTCCTCGCATTTGCGGCATCTGCGCAGAATCACACGCATACGACCGGCGAGCAGCTGGGCACAGTGCATTTCCCTACCAGCTGCAGCCCGCAGGTTACGGAAAGATTCGACCGCGCCGTCGCTCTTCTCCATTCGTTCGAATTCGGTGCATCGACGCGCGCATTTCAGGACGTGATCGCCGCTGATTCGACCTGCGCAATGGCTTATTGGGGACTCGCGCTGAATCGGTGGTCGAACCCGATGGCTGCGGGCAATCGCGCACCCGCCATTCTCGAGCAGGGTCGTGTTGCATCATCTACTGCAACACGTCTTGCTACGCGCGCTTCTGAGCGCGAGCGATCGTACATCGCTGCAGTCTCCGAGCTTTACAAGGATTACGAGCAGCGCGATCAATTCACGCGACAGACTGCGTACGAGCGTGCAATGTCCGATCTCGTTGTGAAGCAACCGGCAGACACGGAAGCAAAGATCTTCCACGCGATCGCACTTACCGCTGCTGCTTCGCCAACCGACAAGACGTACGCAAATCAGCTCCGCGCAGGAAAGATTCTCGAAGAACTGTTCGTAAAGCAGCCGAATCATCCGGGACTCGCGCACTACATCATTCACACGT
>DATLDN010000205.1:0-3787 GCA_035525855.1 Gemmatimonadaceae bacterium | reverse complement strand
TCAAAAACAAAAACGCTCCGGGTTTTTGTTTTTGATCCGCGTAAATCCGCGAAATCCGCGTGATCCGCGTACCCCCCCGGTGTTCCTTAAGTCCACCAGATCTTCAGCAGTGCCGCACCCCATATGAAAGAAATCGTAGCCGGCGTAGACGGTGGAGGATCTAAAACACGTCTCATTCTCGCCACCGACGCAGGTGAAGAGCTCGCAAATGTAGAAGGTGCTCGCTCAGCGATGCGCCCCGGTGACGCAGAAAAATCTGCAGCAGTAGTCGCGGAGCTGATGCGCGAGGCGCTGGCGCAGGCATCGATCCTCGAAGTCCCGACAATTCTTTACGGCGGTTTCGCAGGAGTCGGTCGCGAAGAGGAACGACGCGCACTCGAGAACGAGCTCGATCGCCTCGGCGTAGCAGAAGAAGTTTTTGTCGGCGGAGATGCAGAGATTGCACTTGCCGACGCATTCAACGAAGGTCCCGGAATCATTCTCCTCGCGGGAACAGGATCCATCGCTTACGGTCGCGGCATCGACGGATCACTCGTCCGTACAGGCGGATGGGGCCCAGTGTTCGGCGATGAAGGCAGCGGATTCTGGATCGGCAAACGCGCACTGGGAATTGTTGCGGCCGCCACAGACGGACGCGAGCCCGCGACTGCGCTCACAGGAAGCATTCTCACCGCAGCCGAAGTCGAGAGCGCCGAAGCATTGATTCCCTGGGCCATCAACGCAGGCAACACAACGATTGCGAGCCTTGCGGCTGTTGTTCTGACGACAGCAGCTGCGGGTGATTCGCGCGCAAACGCACTGGTTTCCCTCGCCGCTGAAGAGCTCATCGTTCACGTTCGCACACTCGCCATGCGTCTCTTCGGCGATGAGCGCGCGGCAATTCCAGTCGCTTTATCCGGTGGTCTGCTTCAGAAGGGATCGCTGCTTCGAAAGAAAGTCGAGCAGCGACTGCGCTCTGCGATTCCAGGCGCTCAGGTCCAATCGTCCGAGATAGTTCCCGCACGAGGAGCGGTTCGCTCGGCTCTTCGACGAATTCGCCTTCCCAGCGCGCCATAAGATCCAGGTGGAGGTGACAACCTCAAAAAAGTTGAACGGGCTGGAAGTCTTACGATTCGTTGCGGCCTTCGCCGTGGTCGTGTGGCACTACCAGCATTTCTACTATCTATCCGCGGTGCCCGTTGGCTTCGATGTAACGCGTCAGCCGTTCTTCCAAATCCTTCGGCCGTTTTACGTCCATGGATTGAATGGGGTAGAGGTTTTCTGGTGCCTTTCCGGATTTATTTTCTTTTGGAAATACGCCGCGCTTATTCATTTCAGACGAATTTCGGCTCAGCGCTTTGCGTGGCTTCGCTTTACGCGACTGTACCCGCTGCATTTCGTCACTCTTATAGCCGTTGCCGTTTTGCAGCCGATTTATGAAGCGAATACCGGATCATTTTTTGTCTATCAAGACAACGACCGTCGGGATTTTTTGCTTAACCTGCTCTTCGCTTCCAAATGGGGACTCGAACACGGATTGTCATTCAACGGACCGGTGTGGAGCGTGTCCCTTGAAGTAATAGTCTACGCATTGTTTTTCGTCGTTAGCCGTTTCCTGGGTGTCTCATTCGGCCGCGCCATCATCATTGCGTTCGCCGCCCTCTACTTCGTTATTCCATCGGAATCACGAATGATCCTTCAGAGCGCTGTTCTTTGTTTCTACGTTGGCGGCGCCATCGCTCTTCTAAGCGCCCGCATGGCTCAATGGAAAATGCCGCTTGGCGTTCAAAGCATCATTGTGCTGGTCGTTGCCGGTCTTGCGATGGCCTGGCTCGCATCATTCAAGGGCGCGGAACGGTTCATTGTCATCATAGGATCTTCGACCGCGATTCTCCTCTTTTTCCTGTTTGATGCACATCTCTCGGGACGAGTCTTTTCCCGTTTGGCTGGAATTGGAAACCTGACGTATGCGAGCTACATGCTTCATTTCCCAATTCAGCTGGCGACTGTGACGATTCTCGGTCCCGACGCTGTTCACCGGCTCGTAAGTCATCGGGGATTTTTCCTGTACTACGTCGTCACAACGTTTGCTCTCGCGTACGTTGCATATCACCTATTCGAGCTACCGGTGCAGAATTTCCTGAGACGACGGTACCAGTTCGGTGCTTCACTACGCACCGAAACAGGGCCGCGAGAAGTAGTTGCCGAGGTCTAAAGGATGCGCGGCGGTGTCGGTGTGGCGAATCCGTGCCTCTCGGTCACGCGCTCTGAGATAATTCCGGCACGAGGAGCGGTTCAGTCGGCGCTTCAACGAATTCGCCTTCCCAGCGCGCCATAACAACTGTCGCGAGACAGTTCCCGACGAGATTCACTGTAGTTCGCGCCATATCCATCAGCTCGTCTACGCCGAGAATGATTGCTACCGCTTCGAGAGGCAGACCGAACTGCTGAAGCGTACCTGCGAGAATCACGAGCGACGCGCGCGGCACCGCAGCAACTCCTTTGCTCGTCAGCATCAGCGTCAGCATCATGATCAGCTGCTGCCCGAGCGACAAATGAATTCCTGCTGCCTGCGCGGCGAACATCGCTGCAATCGCGAGGTACAGCGTCGACCCGTCGAGATTGAACGAGTAGCCCGTCGGCATTACGAACGCGACAATCCTCCGCGGTACGCCGATTCGCTCCATCGCCTGCATCGCGCTCGGCAGCGCTGCTTCGGATGACGTCGTGGAGAACGCAATCAATGCCGGCGCCTTCACCGCATTGATAAACCGCTTGAGCGGCACCTTGAAGATGAGCGCGACTGGAAGCAGCACGAACACCATCAACACTACGAGCGCGCCGTACAGGGTGAGGATCAGCTTGCCGAGATTTATCAGGACCCCGAGCCCGCTGTGTCCCACGGTAACCGCCATCGCTGCGCCGATTCCAATTGGCGCATACTTCATTACAATGCCGGTGAATTTGAACATCACTTCGGCAAGACCTTCACAGCCGGCGAGAACTATTTCTTTCGGCCTTCCGCGGACCTGCGAGAGCGCTACCGCGAAGATGATCGACCAGAACACAACCTGCAGCACTTCATTCTTCGTTGCCGCTTCGAAGAAGCTGGTCGGAACAACGTGCTCGAGAAACCCGGTGCCCGTTGGAGTATTGCTTGCGAGCTGCTGACCCTGAGTTACGTCGCCATGCAGCTTCACTCCCCTGCCCGGCTGAACGAGATTCGCAGCACCGAGTCCGATGAAGAGGGCCAGAGTAGTGACGACCTCGAAGTAGACGATCGACTTGAACGCGAGCCGTCCGACGCGCTTCATGTCGTCCCCGTGACCTGCGATTCCAACCACCAGCGTACCGAAGATGATTGGGACGATGATCGACTTGATCATTCGCAGGAAAATCGTCGACAGCGGTTTCAGCGAAGTGCCGACATCGGGCCACACTGCGCCAATTATGACACCGATCACCATCGCAATCAGAATCCACTGCGTCAACGAGACGCGCTTCAAGGTTGCCCACATCTTCAGCTATTCCTGCGAAGTCGCGGTTTGCGCGGCTTCACCGCGACGCAATGTTGAGTGTCTGAATCCGTATGTGAAATAAAGTGCAAGCCCGATCACCAGCCAGATCCCGAATCGCTCCCACGCAGTTCCGGGCAAGCCGAACATCGTGTAAATGCATGCAGCTGCACCGAGTATGGTGACGGGCCATACAAACGGAACCTTGAATGGGCGCGGACGCGACGGATCGATGTATCTCAAAACAAGCACTCCGATGCAAACAATCGCAAACGCGGAAAGCGTCCCGATAT
>DATLDN010000190.1:0-4782 GCA_035525855.1 Gemmatimonadaceae bacterium | reverse complement strand
TGACGACGCTGCAGCTCCTCGCGAACCTGCGCAAAACCACGCCACCCACTGCTGCGGTCGAAGATTATGATGTCGTCGATCGACGGATGCCCTCTCACAAGTGACGCAGGTCCCGCTTGCATCACCCATGTGATATGTGACGAAGGATGATGTCGCTTGATCGCATTGATTACCGGCAACACGTGCACTGCGTCGCCGATCGCACTCATCATCACGATGCAGATGCGATCGAGTTTGTAATCGCTCACTTCCCTGATTCCAGGGGTGAGGCGCGCAGCGCGTTTATCTCGTCATCTGTGATTGCGATCTCACCGAGATCGCGGCGCTTTCGAAGCGACCGCTCGAGCCGATCCGCATTCGCGCGCGCTACGATGGGATCGCCGGGCACATGGAATCGTATTCGATCGACATCGAGAACCCATGCGTGATTCGAATCCGCTCGATCCACGAGAATATTGCGAAGATTCAAATCGGGATGATGCGCACCGGCCTTCGATAGAGATGCAACCAACGTCGCCGCCGCAGTAAGCGCATTCGCGCGGCGATCCGCCGACATCGAGGGCGTAAGCAGCGCGCCGAGGTCGTCGCCTCCTACCTCACGAGTGATAACATCGCTGCGTCGAAGAATCGCACCTGCAGGATAAGTGACAAACGCAGCAACTTCAGGTGTCGGAATTCCGACCGCGCGAAGCCGCATTGCTGCAATGAGCTCTCGTAAGCCACGCGTTGGCGGAAGGAAAAGATCCGTATGCAACGAAGCGAACGCGCCACCTCGCATCGAACGCCGAACAACCATGTTGCCACACGCGCCAAGAGGAATTGCATACACCGGTGCGCGACCGTTGAATTTGCGAGCATCGGGCTGTCGCGCCGCAAAGTCGTAAACGGTTTCAGCAGTCAGAATGGATTCGATTTCGCCGCGACACGTCTCCAGCGCAATTCCGCTGGCGCGCGCTGATTCAATCCGGGCGTAACCCGGAAGGCTGAGTCTCAACGGCTTCCGCTCGCTCGTACCTGACCAATCGCGGCGAGAAGCGCCCGCGCCTTACTCTCCGTTTCATTCCATTCGGATTCAGGAACTGAATCAGCGACGATTCCTGCACCCGCCTGAACCGACGCCACGCCGTCAGCGATGATGCAGGTGCGGATCGTAATCGCGAGATCCATTCGCCGTCCACCACCCGCGATGTAACCAACTGCACCTGCGTACGGGCCTCGTGAATCCTCCTCGAGCTCGTCGATGATTTCCATCGCGCGAACCTTTGGCGCACCAGTCATCGTACCGGCAGGGAACGCTGCACGAAACACATCCATCGCCGACATGTCACGCTGCAAAGATCCTTCGACCTGACTCACCAGATGAAGAACGTGCGAATACTTCTCGACAATCATTAGATCACTGACGAGGACACTTCCATACTTCGCAACCCGCCCAACATCATTTCGCCCAAGATCGACAAGCATGATATGCTCGGCGCGTTCCTTCGGATCGTTCAAAAGCTCTTTCGAGAGATGCACATCCTCTTCGAGATTCTTTCCCCGAGGACGCGTGCCTGCAATCGGTCGAAGCGTGATTCTGTCGTCAGCGAGTCGCACGAGCAGCTCAGGGGAGCTTCCAACGAGCTCAAGTCCGTCGAGCACTAGGTGAAACATGTACGGAGACGGATTCAGGGCGCGCAACGCACGATACAACGCACTCCCTGAAAAATTCGCGCGAAGATCAATGCGTCTCGAGATCAACGCCTGGAAACAATCGCCGGCACGTATGTATCGCTTTATTGCATTCACGCGATCGATGAATGCGTCACGATCGATGTTGGTCAGGCCTGTTGCCGGCTCAGCATTGCTGTCGAGCCTCAGCGCAGCGAGTCGTGATGGCTCATTCAATCCTGCTTCGATGTCGTCGCTTTCTCTCGTTGCAGCGTCGAATTCATTTTTCAGGAAGTCGTCGGATGCATCGGCCGGCACGACCACGCTTACAACGATGCGGGCCTGAGCGCGAAGATTGTCTACTATCACCATTGCACGCGTAAACACAAACAGCGCGTCGGGAATATCAGCGCGCGCATGCTTCGGCTTTGGAAGTCGCTCGATCAAACGCACGATATCGTAGCCGAAGTAACCCACTGCGCCTGTCCAGAAGGCGCCGAGCTCCGGGACATCGACCGGTGTCGCGCTAGCGATCAGTGCATCGAGGTCGGCGAGAGGATCATCAGGACTACGCTCGTTGTGCCAGCCGAGTGAGTTCGTCCAATCTTCGACGACGCCGTCCTTGTAGCGCCATGCTGAGCGCGGCTGCGTTCCAAGATACGTGTATCGCGCCCACGTCTCGCCGCCCGCGGGCGCCGATTCGAGGAGAAATCCGAACGGCTCGCGCCTCAGTTTTGCAAATGCAGATACCGGGGTGTCAGCATCGAATACGCAGTCGCGCCACACCGGGACAACCCTCGTACCCGCGATATTTGCGGTCCGCGCCAGGGCTGCAAACGCCTCGAAGGTCGAGCGGCTCATTCCGTGCGGAACCCGAGAGAGTCTGAACCGGTAGTGAACACATAACCCACGTAACTTTCCCGGATGAAGCGACGATCAATCACGGAACTGCTCATCAAATGCGCGCTCGGCTTTCTGATATTTTCTCCTGCCGTCGCCGGCGCACAACAATGGAATGATCCGCGAACTCTGGCCCTCGTGCAGCAGGCGACCGAGCGTCGTGCCAGTCAGATCGCCGATACTGCTCTCGCAAGTTACCACGCCGACGCGCACGGATACCTGACATTTCTCGCGCAGCTCGGCGAGCGATTCACCGAACCGCCAAAGATCGTCAAGGCCGACGAGCTCGCGCTAGAAGTGTATTGGCAGGCTCCCAACCTGAGCAAGCAGTGGATCGTTGGTCGCCGAGACACTTTGTTACTCCCCACGGACATTCAATATCATCGGGACCACCTCGGAATAGTTCAGAACAACTTCCCAAGCATCATTCGCGTCGGCGAAGGCGACGAGGTCAAGGATGTTCCGCATCCATTATCCGCAGTCGGATTAACCGAATACGATTTCGCAATTCGTGATTCGCTGCAGATCGCTCTCGGTCCGCGCAATCTCGAGGTTTACGAGGTGCGAGTTCGCCCGAAGAACGATCGTGCGCCGCGAACTGTCGGCGCCGTTTACATAGACAAGGAAAGCGGCGAAGTGGTTCGCATGGCGTTCAGCTTCACCCGCGCAGCGTTGATCGACAAGGATCTCGAGGATGTGAGCATCGTTCTCGAGAACGGCTTGATCGAAGGACGTTTCTGGTTACCGCGGAGACAGGAAGTCGAGATTCGGCGAACCGGAACATGGCTCGATTATCCGGTGCGCGGAATCATTCGGGGCCGATGGGAAATTGGTGGTTATCAAATAAATATTCCGATTCCGTCGTCGCTGTTCGCTGGTCCCGAAATTCTTCTCGCTCCTAGAGGCACGAAGCAGAAAGTGCCTTTTGCGGGGCAGATTCTCGACTCGCTGCCGTCCGACGTGCGCGCGGTGACTGATGAAGATGTAGCGAAAGTTCAGGAGGAGGCACGTGCGCTGGTTCGTGCACAGGCGCTCGCCCGAAGTCACACGCTCTCGCTTTCCGCGCGAAATCTTTCCGACTTTGCTCGAGTCAATCGCGTGGAAGGTCTCGCGCTGGGTACGGGCTTAACGCGTCAGCTCGGTGACGGATTCTTTGTTACCGCGCGAGGACGTTACGGATTCGATGATCGACAGGTGAAGGGACGGGGAGAAGTTGGTTTTAGACGTGCGAGCGGTGCGGGGCTGAGCATTGCCGGATATCGTGATTATCGCGATGCAAGCGACGAGATGGAACGGTCGCTCGTTATTAATAGCATTGCCGCGCAGGAATTCGGCAGTGATTACACAGAGCCGTTCGATGTGCGCGGCGTTTCGTTGTTGGTGAAGACCGCGACGTTCGCTGCGTGGAACGCGACGATCGAAGGCGCGCTCGAGCGCCACAACCCTTTGTCTGTACATGCATCGCCGGCCTCAGGTGTATACGAATCAACCATTGCTGCGCTGCGCACGCGCGAGCGGCGGTTGTCATTGATACTCGACCGTCCAACGCGATTGACGTTCGGTGGATTTGAGGCACAACTGAGGTTGCAGGGAGATGGGATCAGCTATCGCGCTCTCGATTCCACTGACTACCGTTTCATGGGACGCGCTTCCGCTCGCGGTACTTTTGAGCGTCCACTTGGATCGAGTCGCATCGTTGCGCACTCGCTATTTGCAGCGGTGTTGGGGGATGAGCGAATTCCAGCGCAGCATCTCGTGTACCTGGGCGGTCCGACAACGGGTCCCGGTTACAACTTCCACGAATTCGCTGGAAAGCTTGGCGCGAGTCAGCGTATAGAACTGCGTTTTCCGGTGCCATTTCCATCGTTCAAGCTCGGACGCTATGGACGAACTCCGGGAACGATGACTCTCGCCCCCTACGTGAACACTGTGTGGATTTCGGATCGCGATGGCGCAGATGGATGGTTTCCATCGATTGGACTCGGTGCATTATCTGTTTTCGATGTGCTCAGATTCGATGTGGCGCGCGGCCTTCGCGATGGGAGGTGGACGTTTGGGTTCGATGTGGGGCGAGACTTCTGGGGAATACTCTAGTAGTTAGTGCGCCTTCTCTGCATGGAGGATAAGGTTGGTACAGCGGGGGTACGCGGATCATGCGGATCACGCGGATTTACGCGGATTAACTACAAAGCCCAACAAATCAGGTTGGGCTTTGTAGTTAATCCGCGTAAA
>DATLDN010000188.1:0-15222 GCA_035525855.1 Gemmatimonadaceae bacterium | reverse complement strand
AGCGGGCTTTGAGTTTGGGGTAAACCGACCACTCATTTCTCAAGAGCCGAACGCCGAGAACTATTGACCCAAAACTCGACGGGTTCGCTGTTGTGTTGTTTTTAGCGAATGTTTGGGCGAGCCTGTCGCAGAATAACTCCGACACGCGCACCGCCCCCGAGCCCGGCCTCAAATGACGGACTTATTCCAGCACTCAGCGGCCCGTCGAGACCAACAAAAATCAGAAGGTAAGCCTTCGCTTTCTCGTCCGTTTCGAAGCGGCCGGACACTCCTCCACCACCGTAAGGCGCCCACCGGCTCTGTCGAAATGGATCGAAATGGAATCGCGTGAACACATCGGCCCGTCCGCTCAGCCCATGACGACTGAATCCCACAGCAGCGTCTACCCCGGGACGTGTGTAAACCCCGATTGGCGCCGATAGTCCCACTCCAAATTGAAGCGCCGACGTTCGAGCAATAATTCCATCCACACGAGCCTCAGCATCGACCTTTCGCGTCACTTTCGGCGGAGTTGGCGCAGCCGATTGCGCCTGGGCAGTAGCTGTCACAACCACCAGACCGGCCAGCACGGCACGGCTTGCCCTGACCCAAATCATCGCTGCGCTGCGCGTGCGCGGACTCGCTCGCGCGACAATGCACGCGTGTAGTCCACTATCGATACCGCGGAGATCAATCCAATGATTGCGATGAGAGGTGTCGTCAAGCGAGGAAAGTGAAGTACCGAAACAAGCGTGATAATCTGAAAAACCGTGACCGTCTTCCCGAGCATCCGGGCCTTGAAGGCCGAGGGCCCGAGACCGGGAATGAATCGTGCCACTATGAAGCCGATCGCCGTGGCTATATCGCGCGCGAGAAAAATGAAAAACTGTCCGGTCGTCAGAATGCCGTTCATCAGATAAGTGGAAACGGCGGTCAACACGAAAACGCGGTCGGCAAAGGGATCGATCAATGCGCCGGCAACGCTCGAAGTATTACTGAGGCGAGCGAGCCATCCATCGAGAACATCGGTGGTGCCGGCGGCAACAATGAGGATCGTTCGCTCCCATTTGCCATCAACCAGAACGAACGCAAGCGCGAGGATGAGACGTGAAAGCGAGATGCTGTTGGGAAGATTGAACAGAGCGCCACGCTTCATTCGCCAAAGCTAGATGGCGTCAGTTGTGCTTGCCACCTCCAACGGCGTCCTCTAGGTTCCGGCCGTGTCAGCCACGCTGAACAGCGACCACTTACTCGCCCTCATTTACGTAATCGGAGCGGCGATTCTCGTAATGTGGGATATCCTCGTTGCGGGCCGCGTCGCCCAGCTTCGTCGGGCTCCGCGCTCGTTCGCCATGATTACGGCGTTCGCGGGATTGTTGCTCCTGCCCGGCCTTGTCGCTGCTATTGCGACGGCGTCGAGCCTCTACGGTCGCGCAATTCAGCCGATTGCGTGGATCTGGCCGCTCACGACGGTGCTGTTCGCGATTCAGGCGCTCTACGGTCTGAGCCGTCGTCTAGTGACACCGTTGTTCGGTGTTCCCGTTGCCGTTTACAACACGATCATTGCGATAGTCGCGCTCTCGAGGTTTGCGATCGCGCGCGGATTGGTTCCTCCGCCCACAGGGCTTGCAATGTCGGCCGCACAAGCGAGCAGTCTGGGTCTCGTATTCGGCACGCCCGCATTGTGGGGAGCCTCATTTCTTTTGATTCCGGTGTTCTCCCCTTCACTTCCTGCACGCTGGCGAATGAGCGGGCTTTTCCGCGCTGGAATTGCAGCATACGTCGCTGCAATCGCGGCACTGGTGGTGATTCACATTCCTAAAGCGTTCGATGCTATTCGAAGTTATTCCCGCTACTCGAAGGAACAGCTTCAAGAGCATCCGGAGGGAGATTTTGATATCGGGCTCAAAATCCTGCCCGATCTCAAGGGTCCGCCTCCCCCGTTAGCGTTGCAGCAGGACATCAATCTTTCCGACTCGCTCGGCATGGATGCTATCTCCATCGTGATCGATGCTGAAGGCGCGAGGCTCGGCGCACTCGACTCGCTGGCGCGAACAGTGGATGACCAACGCGGCGACAGCACACTGATCATCATCGCGCTTGCGTATCCGAAGGATGCGCGAAGACAGTTTCGAAAATCGAAGGAAGCGTACACACAAGCTCGCCTCGCCGATGTCGATCGAATAGCACGACGTCTGCGTCCCGACATTTTTCTTCCGGCGCACGAGCCGTATTCATCAGGGCAGCTCGCTCTGGGACTTCAACCTCCCGAGTACTGGATCGATTATCTCACTCGCGCGGCGACGATAATTCACCATGTGAATCCGCGCATTCGCGTTGCGGTGGAAGCATCCAGTTACGGTTCGCGCGACAGCACGCTGTTCGCCTGGGCCGCTACGCGTGGAACACCAATCGACGTCGTTGGATTTTCTCTGCTCCCAGGATTCGATGGAGCGCGTGATCTCGATGCGCAGATCAGCACTGCACAACGCTGGCTCCGACAGTTCAGAAATCGCCCGAAGCCGGCGTGGGTTTTCTCATCGGGTGGATATCCGCTCACACACGGTGAAAAAAATCAGGAGCTGGCGCTGTGGGGAGCTCTCGCGTGGGCCACGACGCAACCATCTATAAAAGGTCTCATTGTCACCGAAGCCGGTGACTACGATGCTATCCGTGGTTTGCGTGCACCCGGTGGAAGACTACGATCGTCAGTCGGGGCAGTACGTCGAGCGCAGCTCGGACTGAAGGAAACGTCGACTCAGTAGCATTCGCTACACAGTTCGGCTGACGCCCCGAACGACACCCTCGGCCCTACGGCTCGGATCAAAGTGCTCGCGCGCTACACGTAAAACGTCGTCGGCGCTCACGGATTCAATCAGGGCATCATGCTCTTCCAGCTCGCGTAATCCGGAACCGAGCATCCAGGCATCGATCATGTCACCGAGGACAGCGCCGCCACTTTCCTGACGAATTGCATGCGTACCGATCGCGTACCGCTTCGCGCGCTCGAGCTCTTCATCAGTTACACGCTCTGTCCGTAGACGCTCGAACTCAGCGAGCAATCCTGCACGAGCGACATCTTCCTTCTCAGGCGAGGTTGCGATGTACGACATGAAAACTCCGGCGAGCTGATGCTCCGACGTGTACGCATGCACCGTGTACGCGAGCGATTGCCGGTCACGCAGCTCGTCGAAGAATCTTCCGCCAAGTCCGCTGCCAATTCCTGCAATGATTCGCGCTGCAAAGCGGTCGGGATCCGCGCGGGCAGGTCCGGGGAAAGCAATCGCGAGAGCTGTTTGCGCCTTCTCACGCGAATCTGCGCGCATTGAGACTTCATTCGGCCAATGAGGACCGCGAAGTGGCAGCGGCGTGGACGGCGCGAGACTTCCGAGCTCCTGCGCTACGATTGCCGCAGCGGATTCGTCGACATCACCGACAATTCCCGCTACCAGCGTTCCCTTGAGGACGCGCGCCCGATACCAATCGCGCACGCGCTGCACGGGAATTGACTGGAGCGATTTCTCGGTGCCCAACGTCGAGATCGCGTACGGATGCCCCTTGAATGCGGCACACATAGCGAGCCGCACGGGATACCGAAACATGTCGTCGCGCATTGCGGCAACGTCCGCGAGAGCAACGATCCGCTCCGTTTCAACAGCATCTTCTCCGAGCGAAGAATGCTGCACTACATCGCCGACAAGCTCTGCCGCTGCGGCAAGATTTCCAACCGGAACAGATATCGTCCAGCCGAACCCTTCCATCGAGACGCCGGCGCTGATGCTTCCGCCGAGCATCTCCACATCTTCGGCGAGCTGCGACGCGCTGCGGAGTCTCGTTCCCTTGAGCATCGATCGCGCGACAAGCGTCGTAATCCCTGACAATTCCTCGGGCTCGTCGCGCGACCCGCCGAATGCAAAAATTCCCAGGTGTGCGATCTGCGCCCCGGGTTTTTGTTTGACGAGTATTGGCAGTCCACTTCGAGCACGATACACAGACACGCCTGCTTCTTTCGATTCGAGCTTTGGCTTTGGACCCGCCACGTTGAACGGTGGAGTACTCCGCGACGGGAGTGCTTCGAGGGGCTCAGCATGTTCCGAATCGAGAATTTCTTTCATCGAACCCGCCGAGTCCGCGATTGGCTCGCTGCTGCTCGGACGATAGAGAATCACACCCGCGCGATCGACATCGAGATACTCGTTCGCCACCCGTTGAACATCACGGGAAGTAACTGACAAGAAACTCG
This sequence comes from Gemmatimonadaceae bacterium, assembly GCA_035525855.1. Classification (GTDB taxonomy): domain Bacteria; phylum Gemmatimonadota; class Gemmatimonadetes; order Gemmatimonadales; family Gemmatimonadaceae; genus UBA4720. The sequence goes on along the minus strand of DATLDN010000188.1, from coordinate 11,000 downwards.
CGCGATAATCCTCCGCAGTCTCCCAGCCTCCCAGCATTTCCCATTCGGCGAAGTGATTCGCCTGCCCTTCCATTGTCTCGAGGCGTCGTACCCAGCGCGCATCGAAGATTCTGCGAACCCGCTCGAGCTCGACAGCCGGAACCGGTTGCTCGCGGAGAGCACGCATCTGATCGGCAATTGCGATTGCCGCGGCGCGCGCTTTTTCGGGCTTCGTTTCCGCGTGCACAGTGAAAACGCCGAGCTCGGTTGGGGTGTAGTTATACGCCTGCACAGAGGATGCGAGCTGTCGCTCGCGCAACGCACGGTAGAGACGCGATGCTCGCCCTGCGCCAAGGATCGATGCTATCACATCCAACGCCGGACTGTCTTCGTGAAGTGTTCGTGGCGTTCGCCATCCGAACGTGATCTGCGTTTGCGCGATGTCGCCGTTCAATTCACGAAAACGAAAATCCTTATGCTCGGGCTCAGTCGGTCCCGGGTTGCGAGCGGGCTCTGCATCGGTGAGGGATCCGTACAGCTCGGTGATTCGTTGCATCGCAGCGTCGCCATCAACGTCACCGACAATGGATAGAATCGTGTTCGAAGGACGATAAAAGTTCCTGTAAAACTTTACGAGATCGTCTCGTGTCAATGTGCGGAGCCCATCTTCGCGACCGATCCTCCACCGCCGAATGCGATGTGTGTCGTGAATCAGCTCATGCAGCGTTTCGACTGCGACGGCTTCAGGAGTATCTGCTTTGCGTTTTGCTTCCTGAATGATGACTTCGAGCTCTTTCTTGAGCTCAGCCGCGTCGATTGACGAATTCGCGTAAGCATCGGCTTGTATGTCGAGACCTGCCAGAAAGCCGGATGCTGGAAGCACAGTGAAGTACGTGGTGTTGTCGTAAATCGTGTGCGCGTTGAGATACCCGCCGCTCGCCTTCGTCTGCTTTGCAATCTCACCCACGCCGCGGGTTGGTGTGCCCTTGAAGAACATGTGCTCGAGCACGTGCGCAATTCCAACGACGTCGTCAGTCTCATCGAAGTATCCCGCCTTCACGAGAGTAACGATCGCAACAACAGGTGCTGACCGATCGACTCTCAGCACAACAGTCAATCCATTGGTAAGAACGGTGCGTTGTACAGACGAGGGATCTGTCAGGGAATCCATTATCAACCTATTGGTCTTTTCCACAGCACGAGCAATCCAACGATGAAGCAGAGCGTGCTGTATCCAAGAAGCCAGGCGACGGTGTTGGTGTCCAACGTTCCGTTCTCCATAACGCTCGACAACGCCGAGAGCTTATGAAGTGGCGGCAACAGCGTTGTTATTGTGTGTCGCCACCCCTCGCGCATGCCCCAGAGTGCATTGACCAGCACTGAGCCAAGGTACACTCCGGCGAGTATCGGCCAGTCGTATCGAAAGAGACTCGAAATCAGAAATCCGATTCCGCCGAGCGAGAGAAAAACCAACCCGGCGAATTCAAGCGCGCCGAGCGGATTAACGGGACGAACGAAAAACGCAAATACTCCGAGAAGAACAAGAAACGTCGCAAGAAATCCGAACAGCGAAACAAGAAAGTATTGAGCGTAATACGCGGGAATGCTTACCGGCTTCGCGAACAGAAATCTGTAGTAGCCGAGCTTTCTGTCAGTCGAGACGAGACCATTCAGGGTGATGAACGCGGCGATGTATACGACCTGTGGCATCGTCATTATGAGAATTCGCTTTGCGTTTTCGGGATCGATGTTCGGCCCCATGAACGCGCGCTGCGGCGCGACAAGCGTAAATCCCAGAAGTAAGCTGGTGATGAGCAGAGCGTAGCCGCGCTCGCGAATAAAGTCGCGCAGCTGCCAGTACGAATAACGTGTGAGGTTTCCAGCCATCAGGTCTCCTCTCCGACAGCTTCACGGAATTGCTGCTCGAGAACGGACCGCGACGGAACGACGCCGGCAATCAAAACTCCGCCGCCAATCATTCGCCCCAAGGCAGCGTTCAAATCTGCGATACTGGAGAATGTCATCTCGAAGTCGCTACCATCTGAGCTTTGCGCTTCAGGAAACATCTCCTTTACGCGATCGCCACCCGAGGCGACAGAAATCCGAAACGTTCCCCCGGTATCAGTGGCCTGATCGTAGCCTGTCGTGACAAGGCGCTGAAGGCGGCCGCGATCGATAATCGCCACGCGATCAGCAAGACGCTGCAGCTCGTCAAGATTGTGCGACGCGATGAGAATCGTTCTCCCCGGACGTCTCAGGCCTTCAACGATTCCGCGAAAGCGATGAGTCCAAACCGGATCGAGGCCGTGGGTCGGCTCGTCGAGGATCATTACCTGCTCGTCACGCAACAACGCCTGCGCGAGCCCGACGCGCTGAAGATTTCCCTTCGACAACGCTTTGATCTTCTTGTCGCGATGCTCGCCGATGCCGAGCTCCTCGATTACTGCGTCCACCCGCCCGCGAATATCACCAGGACGAATGTCTGCGAGCGTCGCGAAACGCCGCAACGCGTCCACGGTTTTCCAATTCGGATTGATCGTCATCAGCTCCGACAGATATCCGATTCCGTTTTTCTCCACGAACGTTCGCGGATCGAGTCCGCGGATCGTGACGGTGCCTGAGGTGGGCCGCAGGTAACCCAGCAGAAGCGATATCAACGTACTCTTGCCGGCGCCGTTCGGACCGGCGATGCCGAAAACTTCTCCCTCAGAAATCTGAAGGGAGAAATCCTCGACCGCCCTTACCGAGCGGCCTGCCAGCGAGCGATAGACTTTGGTTGTGTTTTTTAACTCGATCACAGAGTGCGTTGCATGCACGAGCTCCAGACACCATTTCCGGCGCGAGTGAGGAACTTCTGCGCCTCGTCGAGTCTGTTGAGTCGTGCCAATGCGCACCCAAGATATCCCTGAGAGGCATTGTCCGCGGGATTTGCCTCAATGGCGCGGACGAAAAACCGGCGGGACACTTCGTAATCACCGGTTGAAAAAAGGATCAACCCCATCTCGCGGAGAGCAGTCGAATTTTTCGGCTCGAGCCTGATCGCCGTTTCTGCCTCCCGCCGTGCGGTCGCAATGTCTCCATCTTCTCGCGCCATTCGCGCGAGAAATACGTGGGGCGCCGCCATGTTCGGATTGTCGCGCCCGATTCGTGAGAACTCACCCTTGGCAGCTTCCCGGCGTCCGCTTTGCGACATCGTCACTGCGTTGTTCATCTCCGATGTTGGATTGCTCCGCCCCGACCACATCCAATACCCGCCGGCGAGCGCGAGGACGATCACAACAAGCGAGACGATGAACCACAAATTTGCCGGTATTCGTCGGCCTGCCGTCGCATAGCCTGGCGCAGGCTCGACGGGAGTATAAGGCGCAGCGGGTGGGGTGACCGGACCGGGTGCCGGACGTGATGCTCCCGGCGCATAGGGCGACGTTGGCTGCGAATACGATGGTGACGCAGCGCTCTGCGCATATGGCGAGGTCGACGCCGTCGCGGCCCCGGCGGCACCCGCACCGGCAGCCATCGAATCGCGCGGTGGAAGGGGCGGAGGCTCGGTTTCTCCCGCAGCGAGTCCCGTTTCCAGCTGGCGATATCCTTCACGCGCAACGGCGACGTCATTGTCGCTCGCCCGATACGTCGTTCGATTCGCGCGGTCACGCGCGCCCAGAAACTCGAGCAGAGCATAGGCTTGGCCGAGTGAGATGAGCTCCTGCTGACGGAGCTCGCGGATCAGCGCCTGCCCGCCAAGTGAAGATCCACCCGCGAGTGCTCTTAGGGAGGTTTCAGTTCCCTGCCAGAGCTCGAGAATATCCGCGGCGCGATCTTCACCATCCCGCGAACGATCAAGCCGCGCCGCGATCGGCGAAACCGACCGGAGCGCGGCTAGCGCGGACTGTTGGTTCGCGTTCATCTCACGATTCGCAGAAGTCCGGCATCGGCACTTCCGCGAATGAAGCTCTCCGCGTCCTCTGTGGGTATGGTGCAGCCGGTGAGCGAGTACCCGCGACGGGCCTCATTCACCATAAAATCCTTGACCGTACCGGCCGTGCCACCCCGTGACTCGCTCAGCTTCTGCAGAATCTCCTCCCAGGTCCCCTCGAAAGAATGGGCCTCGTCGATGGTAATGCAGTGGGGCTGCTCGGCGCGTTTTTCTTTGGCGAGACCGCTAAGCAGAACCCCAAACAGCTCCAGCTGCCCACGGGCGTCCTTTTCGGCATTCTCGGCCGCTCTTGCTTCGATCTCGGCGAGCATCTCATCGATGTCGTCGGGCTCTCCAGCAAGCTCGGCCAGCCGCTCTTCCCAGGGCTTAAGCTCCGGGTCGTTATCTCGCAAACGGTAGACCATCTTTTTCAATTCGATCAATCTCCAGATACCAAGCTCGTCCCAATGGTCATCCGGCTCGGACCGATCGAGGTGATAAAGTGCGGCTTCGTAATCGCCGCGGTCGTAATAGATGTTCCCCAGGTAAATCCGTGCTTCTGTGTGGTCTTCGTCGATTTTCAGAGCCCGGCGCAGGGTCGCAATCGCGGACTCATCGTCACCTGAGCGATGCTGAGTGTAGCCGATGCAGGAAACCGCCTCGGCGGAGTCGGGAGTCTGGCGCGCGGCAATCTCGAAATAGTTGCGGGACTCTTCGATCAGGCCTTCGCGGAAGAGTGCGCGGCCGATCTGAAGCATCAGCTCGATATCGTCTTCGTAGCCGAGCTCGAGAGTGTGGTGAAAGCTTTTGAGGGCCTGAGCCTGCTGGCCGAATTTGAGCAGAGTCTCGCCGAGTCCGGCGAGTGCATCTTCATGTTCGGGGTCGAGGACAAGAGCTTCCTCGAACGATCTTCGGGCCCACGCGTATTCCTCGCGCGCGTGGTACGCGTAACCGACGCCAATATGCAGCTCTACCGCATTAGGGTATAGCGCGAGCCCCTCTCGAAGTACGTCCAACGCTTCGTCGTACTGGCCTTCATTGTACAACTGATGCGCTCTCTCATCATACTCCTCGGAACTCAGAAACGGGGTAGCCATGGCGGGTTATTACCTCCGACTGATCGAGTTGCCCTATTGTACTATCGAAGCGCGATTTTGTTCAAGACAGAAAGAGAGGTAAGGAGGAAAAACTTTTCATCGCGGAAGCGCGAAGACGCGAAGCGATGAATGCCGTTCCCAAATCTCTCTTCTCCCTTGCTCGGTTTCACGATTCACGCCGTAGCAAAATGCAGGAACCGCACCTTGGAGCTCACGCGCTGCCGGTTCAAGTGACTACTGCTTGCCGCTCGGTAAATCGCTGCCACGCGCCGCTCTCGAGAATTTCATCAATGGCTTCAACGGCGGCCTTCACCTCATCATCGCGTGTGAAGAAATGCGGAGCGACACGAATGCCTGCGCCGACGCGATAGTCCACAAGGATATTTCGAGAGAGCAGCTCCTGTGCGACTTCGTACCCGTGGTCTACATCGATCGCTACAGTGCCGCCTCGTCTCTCAGGATCCTTCACTGCGTGAACGCGATATCCACGATCTTGTGCGAGGGCCACGAGCATGCTTGTCTGCCGCATGCTCTTTGCTCGAATGGCGCGCATGCCCGCCTTTTTCAGAATCTTTGCGCCTTCCGCACAGGCGTATAACGCAGGAATGACGGGAGTTCCGTTCAACCAACGAAATGGACCGTTCGTGTATTCCATCCTCTCCTCAAACGCGAACGGTCGTGCATGCGCCTGCCATCCAGTAATCGCTGGAGCGAGAGTATCAGCGATTTCCGGCGAGACGTACAGAAAGCATCCGCCTGGTCCGCCGCATATCCATTTGAGAACTCCGCCAGTGAGAAAGTCGACACCACTTTGTTTTACATCTACTGGTATGATCCCAACGGAATGAAACGCATCGAGTGAAACGAGTGCGCCCATCTCGTGCGCGCGCCGGCAGATTTTGTCTGCGTCGTTGATAAACGCCGACTTGAAAAGCACGTGCGATACAGCCACGAGCTTCGTTCGCTCATCGATTGCGGCGAGAAGTTTTTCTTCGTCAATCGAGATGCCGTCTTCAGATTCAACGACTTCGATGCGCGCGCCAAATCTTTGAGCAAGCTCCTCGTACGCGTATTTCACCGAGGGGAAATCGAGCGACGTCATTATGATTTTGTCGCGATCGGGCGTAAACCCGATCGCCGAAACGACCGCCGACTGTGCAATCGTGACGTTGGGCATCATCACGACTTCGCCCTGACCTGCATTCATTAACGGCGCGATCTCGTTGCCGATCTCGATAGGCATCTCCCACCATCCGCGTGCCCACGCCTTTACGCCAAGCTCGCCCCAATCGCGTCCGTATTCGGCAAGTTTGTCGGGAACCGTTCGCGGCATCGGGCCGAGCGAGTTCGATACCAGGTACGTAGTTCTCTCGAGGATCGGGAATTCATTCCGCAGCTCGAGAAGAGGATCTGCGCTCAAATGACGGCGTTGTTCATATGGTGGGGTAAACTTATAGCGTGAGACCACAACCGAGAAAGCGGACGGAGCGCCGGGTTGCGCTCGTACTTGGAGGCGGCGGACTAAAAGGGTTCGCGCATATTGGTGTTTTGCGCGCGCTCGAGGAGCGCGGCATAAAGCCGACCATCTACGCCGGAACGAGCATTGGTGCGTTGATCGCATCCGCGGCTGCCGGTGGAATATCGGTCGATGAAATGTCAAAGCGCGCGCGAGCTTTACGGAAGCGCGATCTATTCCGGTTGAATCGATTGGGCATGGTTCTCGATCGGTTACACATGCCGGCTATATATCTCGATAAGCCGTTACGGGCGATATGCGAATCGATTGCGCCGAAAGGCACTTTCAACGAGTTGAAGACGACGCTTCTCGTAAACACCGTTGATCTTCAGCGCGGAACGCAGGTCGTCTGGGGACTTCCTGGATTACGCAACGTTCAGGTCGCTGATGCGGTGTACGCATCGTGCGCCTTGCCCGGATTCTTTCCTCCCGGACTTCTCGAAGATCGTCCATGCGTCGACGGTGGTGTCGTCGACAATCTGCCTGTCAGAATTGCCGGTCGCGGAATGGATGCGGTGATCGCTGTCGATACTGGCAGCAGCTCCATTCTCACTCAAAAGGATGTACAGTCGCACGGATTCAGCGCGATCTACATGCGCGCTGCGACAACGATGATGCATGCGCTTCAGCTTTTGCCCTTGGAATCGTGGGACGGGCCGCCCATGACGCTGATCCGTCCGAAAGTTCAGCACATCGGATGGTTCAATTTCAATCGTGCTGACGATCTAATGAACGCCGGATACCGCGCAGCGAAAGAAGCGCTCGGCGACTTCGACAAGTGCTACGACGCGGGAACGGGAATTTTTCCGCTTCGGCCAATGCGCATTCACGTCAATCGCGACAAATGCATCGGCTGCACGTTGTGCGTGGCGATGGCGCCGCAGGTTATGGCCATGGATGATGTTGGGAAGGCATACCCATGGACTCCGAACGTGGAGTGGTCGCCTGCTGATGGCGATTTCGTTCAGCATTGTCCGACGTATGCGATCGAAGTGACGGCCGTTGGAGGTCAGACCGAGAATCAGCCGGAGGCATTCGATTCGCCTGCCGCGTGAAAACCAGGACGACACCGAAGCACCGAATCACCGAACTTCACCGAATTTTTTCTTGGAACAGCACCCGATACCATCGCCACGAGTGATGTTGCAGTTCCAAAAAAAGATTCGGTGTCAATTCGGTGTTTCGGTGCTTCGGTGTCGTCTTGGTCTTGTGATCGTCACGCTCGGCGATCACTTGTGATAGATTTTGAATTAGCCTGTCGGACGGAAATTCTCCCCAAGCCGGCAGTGGCTCAGCTCGCAACCGGCATAGCGCCAAGGCGCGGCCTGTTCCAGAGAACGACAAATGACAAACCCGAACTCTTTCGGTAGCCGAGCGACACTGGATGTCGCCGGCAAGCGATACACCCTCTATCGCCTCGACTCTCTCGAGTCACGCTCCAACAGCAAGTCGACTCGACTTCCATTCTCTCTCAAGATTCTCCTCGAGAACCTTCTTCGAAATGAAGACGGAAAATTCGTCAAGGCCGCGGACATCGAAGCGCTCGCGAGCTGGGACGTCAAAGGAAAAATCGAGAAGGAAATCGCGTTTCGAACTGCGCGCGTTTTGCTTCAGGACTTCACGGGAGTGCCCGCAGTTGTGGATCTCGCAGCAATGCGCGACGCGCTCGCGAAGCTCGGCGCCGATCCGAGGAAGATCAATCCGCTTCAGCCCGTCGATCTCGTAATCGATCACTCGGTTCAGGTAGACGAGTACGGAACCGAAGCCGCATTTCTGATCAACACCGGTAAAGAATTCGAGCGCAATCAGGAACGCTACGCATTTCTCCGGTGGGGACAGAAAGCGTTACAGAACTTCCGCGTTGTTCCTCCCGGAACGGGAATCGTTCACCAGATCAATCTCGAGTATCTCGCACAGGTGGTTTTCACACGTGCGGAGAATGATGAAACCGTAGCATATCCCGACTCACTTGTCGGCACCGACTCCCACACGACGATGATCAACGGCCTCGGCGTACTCGGTTGGGGCGTTGGGGGAATCGAAGCAGAAGCAGCGATGCTCGGACAGCCTGTATCGATGCTGATTCCTGAAGTTGTTGGATTCAAGCTGCACGGACGATTGCCGGCCGGAGCGACTGCGACTGATCTCGTGCTCACTGTTACGGAACAGCTTCGAAAAAAGAAAGTCGTTGGAAAGTTTGTGGAGTTTTATGGTGCAGGATTGTCGTCGTTGTCCCTCGCCGATCGCGCAACTATCGCGAACATGGCGCCGGAGTACGGGGCAACGATGGGATTCTTTCCTGTTGATGCAGAGACGATCAACTATCTGCGCTTTACGGGACGCGACGAACAGCAAGTCAAGCTTGTCGAGGCGTACACGAAGGAACAGGGACTATTCCGCACGGACGAAACTGAAGATCCAATTTTCACGGATTCACTCGAGCTGGATTTAGGGTCGATTGAGCCGAGCCTCGCTGGTCCGAAGCGGCCGCAGGATCGTGTGCCGCTCAAGCTCGCGAAGAAGATGTTCCGCGATGCGCTCGAGAGTGATCTCGAAAAAACCGGAACGCTTGCGGGAGTTGCGGCGGCGAAACAGGCGATGTCCGTTGCAGCTTCACCGCAGCTTTCACCGAGCGTGGTTGCCACGTCGCATGAAGAGCAGGCCGGAGGAAATTCCTCGGTCAAAGTGACGATGAACGATCAGACCTTTGGACTTCGCCATGGATCGGTCGTCATCGCGGCGATTACAAGCTGCACGAATACGTCGAACCCAAGCGTCATGCTCGCCGCCGGGCTGCTTGCACGGAATGCAGTCGCTAAGGGCATCCGAACAAAACCGTGGGTGAAGACCAGTCTCGCACCGGGATCGAAGGTCGTTACGGACTACTTCAACAAAGCCGGCGTGATGGGCGATCTCGACACGCTTGGATTCAACGTTGTCGGTTATGGATGCACGACTTGCATCGGTAACTCGGGACCGCTGCCCCAACCGGTTGCAGATGCGATCGAGGAAAACAAGCTCGTCGTCGCTTCGGTTCTCTCGGGAAATCGAAACTTCGAGGGAAGAATCAACCCGCTCACGCGATTCAATTATCTCGCGTCGCCACCGCTTGTGGTTGCATACGCGCTGGCCGGAAGAATGGACATCGATTTCAACACCGAGCCGATTGGCGTTGGAAAAGACGGGCCCGTTTTTCTGCGCGATCTGTGGCCGTCGCCGAAGGAAGTTGCGGATGAGATTCTGCGCTCGGTGAAAGCGGAGATGTTCCAGACACAGTACGCCGATGTGTTCAAGGGCGAAGATAGCTGGCGCTCGTTGCCAGTGCCGGAAGGCGATCTCTACTCCTGGGTCGCGGATTCAACCTATGTGAAGAATCCGCCATTCTTCGAGGGCATGACGCTCACCCCTCCAGGAGTGAAGCCGATCACCGGTGCGCGAGCTCTCGCGATGCTCGGTGACTCGATTACTACCGATCACATCTCGCCCGCCGGTTCAATCCCGGCTGCATCACCTGCAGGCAAGTGGTTAATTGCGCACGGCGTGAAGACGATGGATTTCAATTCGTACGGCGCACGTCGCGGGAATCATGAGGTGATGATGCGCGGCACGTTTGCGAATATTCGACTGCGGAACGAGCTGGCGCCCGGTAAGGAAGGAGGTTGGACTTCTATGTCGCCGGGGGCGGATCCAATGACGATCTATGATGCGTCGATGGATTATCAATCGCGCGGAATTCCGCTCGTAATTATTGCCGGCAAGGAATATGGAACAGGCTCGTCGCGCGATTGGGCGGCGAAGGGAACATTGCTGCTTGGCGTTCGTGCAGTGATCGCGGAATCGTTCGAGCGGATTCATCGATCGAATCTCGTTGGAATGGGAGTGTTGCCTCTCGAGTTTGTGAATGGAGATACGCGCCTATCCCTCGGACTTACCGGCTTCGAGACTTATGAAATAGCCGGATTGTCTGATCAGATGAAACCAAAGTCGGCCGTGACCGTGAGAGCAACGGCACCTGACGGCAGCGTTAAGAGTTTCGAGGCGATGTCGCGGATCGATACGCCGGAAGAGATGAGCTACTTCAGGCACGGTGGCATTCTACCGTACGTGCTACGCCAGTTAGTTAGTGCGGGCTGAGAACCGTAAGCGTCCTGGAATGGGGGAGAGGGGAGTTATCAACGAGCCCAATGACAGTTTGTCATTCACTGCTTTCGTTGTGCTGCGTGAACATCGGGATGCTCATGCCAAACTGCCATAAAGCTCGCTGATAACTCCCCTCTCCCATTCCAACTCCTCCGGCAGATTTTGCCTCACCCAATTTTTATACGACGATCGCGCGCTTTGCGCGCGGTGCTATTCGCACAACTCATTCGAGAAGGTACCGCGAGCGCGCCGCGCGCAAAGCGCGCGATTGTCGTATAAAAATTGGGTGAGGCAAAATCTGCCGGAGGAGTTGGAATGGGAGAGGGGAGTTATCAGCGAGCTTTATGGCAGTTTG
>DATLDN010000185.1:0-2728 GCA_035525855.1 Gemmatimonadaceae bacterium | reverse complement strand
GCCCGAGCTCTATCAGCACAGCGTGAAGGGATACTACAGGCTCGTGTCGGGACTCGACCGCGTTGTCGGTGAAATTCGGAACGAGCTCGTCAGGCTCGGACTTGATAAGAACACTGTCATTATTTTCTCGAGCGACAACGGGTTCTTCCTGGGCGAGCTGGGAATGGCGCACAAGTGGTACGGAATGGATCCGTCAGTGCGCGTTCCCTTGATTGTTTACGATCCGCGCAATCCAACAGGACAGGGCGGACGGATCGACAACTCTGTTGCGCTGAATGTCGACATTGCGCCGACAATTCTCGATATCGCGGGCATCACTCCCCCAGCGCAAATGGAAGGGTCCAGTCTCGTCCCGGTTGTCCACGGACGGACACCGGCCGGCTGGAGAACAGATTTCCTGTTCGAGCATCTTTTTCCTGACCCGACGATCCGGCGATCGGTCGGCGTGATTGGCGGACGATACAAATATCTGCGATATCTGGATCCGAATCCGAATTACGAGGTATTGTACGATCTCCAGACGGATCCGAACGAGACAACGAATCACGCAGGTGATCCAGCATACTCGGCAATACTCGACGGCCTTCGTCAGCGTTACACAGAGCTCGCTGCAAAGGCGCGCTAGCTCTCTCGCGTTTGCGCTTTTAGCGCTCGTTTCCTGTTCGTCCCGCCAAGAAAAAACAGACGCACGACTGGTTGGATCAGCGAGCTGCGCGAATTGTCATGCAGCTCAGTACGCAGCATGGAAGGCATCTCAGCATTCCTCATCCATGCTCATTGCGTCGCCCGCATCGGTTCGCGGGAACTTCAATAATGCGACGGTCGATTCAGGCAGTGGCGCAGCGAAATTCTTTCGGTCCGGTGATCGTTTCCTCGTCAACACCGAAGGAGCGGACGGAAAGCCTCACGATTTCGAGATACGCTACACGTTCGGTGTGTATCCACTGCAGCAATACCTCGTCGCATTTCGCGATGGAAAAATTCAAGCGATGCGATACGCGTGGGATTCACGCACTGCGGCCGAAGGTGGTCAACGCTGGTTCTCACTGGACCCTGGAACACGGGCGGCACACACCGATGAATTTCATTGGACCGCGCGACAGAACATGTGGAATTTCATGTGCGCGGATTGCCATTCAACTGGATTGCAAAAGGGCTACGATCCAGCAACCGATCAATTCAAATCAACGTGGTCGGAAATCAATGTCGGTTGTGAGGCGTGTCACGGACCCGCATCGGAACACGTGACGTGGGCGAAACGATCGTCAGCAGCAAAGTTGCTGTGGCGCGATCCACGCATCACCAACACGTTGCACGATCGCGTTGGCGTGACGTGGAGCATCGATCGCCAAACCGGAAATGCGCATCGAAGTGTGGCTCCTTCAACTACACGCCGTGAGGTCGAGACGTGCGCGCAATGTCATTCGCGCCGAGTTCCGATCGCCGACAACTATGTTGCCGGAAAGAAATTCCTCGACTACTACGTCCCCGCCGTTCTTATTAAGGGATTGTATTACCCTGACGGGCAGCAGCGCGAAGAGGTGTACAACTACGGCTCGTTTCTTCAGAGCCGCATGTATCACATGGGCGTGACTTGTTCGGATTGTCACGAGCCGCATTCAGCAACGCTTCGCCGACCTGGCAATGCGACCTGTGGCCAATGTCATTTGCAAACCAGGTACGACGCTCCTTCACATACGCTCCACCCCTCGGGATCCGTTGGTGCACAGTGCGCCGCTTGTCACATGCCGACACGGACGTACATGCAAATCGATCCGCGACAGGACCACAGCATTCGAATTCCGCGACCCGATCGCACTGTATCTCTCGGAATTCCAAATGCGTGCAACAATTGTCACACTGACAAGACCGCAAGCTGGGCCGATTCGCAGATTGTTGCGCGTCACGGGTCAACACGAAAAGGATTTCAGAGATTCGTTTCGGCGTTCGCGGCCGATGACACCGCGGCGGATGATGCTGCACAGCAGCTTGCTGAGATCGCGAACGACTCGACTGAACCGATAATCGCGAGAGCATCCGCGCTCGCTCGGCTCGTCGCACATCCCGGCGATGTTGCGTTGTCCGCTGCGCGCACTTCGTCGCGTGATCCCGATGCACTTGTGCGGCGTTCAGCGGTTTCGATTCTCGATGCGCTTCCCCCGGAGCAGCGCGCAGGCGTTGCTGCACCGCTGCTTGTAGACGAATCGCGCGCGGTACGAATTGAGGCAGCGCGTGTTCTCGCTGCCGCGTCTGCTTCCTTAACTGGAAAAGCGCGCAATGATTTTTCGCGTGCGAGCGCAGAGTTCATCGCAAGTCAGCGTTATCTCGCTGACAGAGCGGAGAATCGCGATCGGCTCGCAATGTTTTTCGACGAGACGGGCCACCGCTCCGAGGCAGAGGCGGAGTACCGCGCGGCAATCAAGATTGCTCCGCGTTATTCGCCCGCGTACGTGAATCTTGCGGATCTTCTGCGAAGAGACGGACGCGAGGCCGATGGAGAAACGATTTTGCGTCAAGGCGTCGCCGCGATACCGAACGATGCAACCCTGCGGTTTGCGCTGGGACTGGCTCTGGTGCGTTCGAGGAAGATGTTGGATGCTCTCGGGGAGCTCGAGCGAGCAACGAAGCTTGCTCCGGATCAGCCGCGTTTTGCGTACGTGTACGCTGTCGCGCTTTCAGAGGCAGGGCAGCGAGACCGCGCCTTAGCGATTACGAAAAAGCTTCTAAA
>DATLDN010000178.1:0-13245 GCA_035525855.1 Gemmatimonadaceae bacterium | reverse complement strand
GCCCGAGGAATTGCTCTATCTGCGCGAGATTACCGCGTCCGCTGCGTTGAGCTCTCTGTTCAGTAGGTAGGCGAGGAACAGCATCGGATTTCACCGAACTTCCGGTACCCGGTTCCCGATGCCGCGTGCCGAGTCCCGATGTCCGAGAAAATCAATCTCACAACCGCGTGGTTTCGGACATCTCACCTCGGCACGCGCCATCGGGAACCGGGTACCGGAAGTTCGGTGAAATCCGATGCTGTTCCTCGCCTACCTACTGAACAGAGAGCTCAACGCAGCGGAGGCGGTAATCTCGCGCAGATAGAGCAATTCCTCGGGCGCGAATGGTATCGGATCGATGCCGAGTTTTTCGAGATCGTTGACCGGAACGACATTATCGATCTTGAGCAAATCGAGAAGGCTCGTCGTCACCGGTGGATTTGGAATCATCTTCTCGGCGACCACAATCAACGGCCGAAGCATTCTCACTGAGACTCCGACGAGTTTCCGCCGCGCATTCATGGCAACAAGAATTCGCTCCGTCATCTGGCGAAGCGTCAACGGAACGGGACCACCGATCACGTAAGTCTCACCAACCGCCGAGCGCGTCTCGAGTGATTTACGAACAGCTCGCGCGACATCGTCAACAGCGATCGGCTGAAAACGCGCAGTTCCTCCGCCCGGAAGAGGGAAAATCACTGGAGAGAGTCGAACGAGACGAGCGAGCACGTTCACGAACTCATCTTCGGGTCCGAAAATCACGGACGGTTTGAAGATCGTCCACTTCATTCCGCTGGATTTCACCGCATCTTCGGCGATCCCCTTGCTACGAAGAAACCGATATGGTGATTTGCTGCTCGCTCCGTTCTGCGACATGTGCACTACGTGCTCGATTCCTGCCGCGCGCGCTCCCTCGAGCAGAATGGTTGTCGCATCGGTATTCGTAGACTCGTAACTCTCACCGGGCTTTTCGATTGCAATTGCTGCAAGGTGAACCAGTGCGCCGGCATCGCGCAGAGCCGCGCGAACTGACTCTGCGTTCCGAATGTCACCAGTCCTTATCTCGAGCCCGAGATGGCCAAGCCGCAGCGCAGCTTTCTCGGCGTTGCGTACGATCGCGCGAACTTTGAAGCCGCTCTCGACGAGTATTCGGCAGACATGAGTGCCGACCAGTCCTGATGCGCCTGTGACGACGACAGGGCGCTCCGTATTGATTCTTAATGGTTCCGGTTGTTCAGCGACGGCTGTGGCCGGTTCGCTCAGGAATACGTCCGCTGTGGGGTCGCTCAAAATCCCGCTTCTATTTGCCGCGCGGCTGGCCGGTCTTACGAGAGGTCACTACGGTGATTCTCCAGATGAGAAGAAATACACCGAGTGTGAGAAGCAGATGGATGTAACCCGGTGCCTCTGACGTGAATGTCACGACTGCCCATACGATGAGCATTATGACCGAGGCAATTAAGCCGAGATCCATTTCGATTTTGTTTGACGGTGAATATGCGCGTCCCTAAATTATAGTCACATAGCAGTACTGTAGTTACACTTTGCGGGACGGGGAGCAAACTTTTTGAGCCGATAAGTCCATCGGGTGGGTTCAACAAATCGGCTGACGTCATGCCCCAGTGCGGGGAAGGCGGTAAGCGCGGGTGAGGACCTCATACATTCGACAGGGCTTCAAAAAACCTCTTCGTTCCAACTCAAGCTCCGCCGCCGCTCTTGTAGTGACGGCGGAGTTTTTGCTCGCCTAACCGAATTCCTATGCCCACCGTGACAGTTACCCGGCGTCTGCACTTCAACGCCGCCCACCGCGTTTTCAACTCGTCCCTGAGCGACCAGGAAAACGAAGCAACGTTCGGAAAGTGCAACAATCCGAACTGGCATGGCCACAACTACACGCTCGACGTCTCCATTGAAGGCACGCCGGACCAGCGAACAGGCTATGTAATCGATCTCAGCAAAGTCAAAGAGATCGTATGGCGCGACCTTCTTTCCAAGGTCGACCATAAGAATATGAACCTCGACGTACCTTTCATGGAGGGCCGGATCCCGACGTCGGAAAACATCATCGTCGAGTTCTGGAAAATTCTGGAGCCCGCACTCACACCGGCCAGACTCGTGCGGCTCGTACTTTGGGAAACGGAAAACAATTATGTCGAGTACACTGGATCGAAGTGAACGGGATCTGATCGACGAGATCAACCAGAATGGAGCGCGCGATGCGGTCGATGAGCTCGCCGCCCTCGTAAAGCGCCAGCTGGAGCTGCTCGGCGAGGATCCGGATCGTCAGGGACTTTTGAAAACCCCTCAGCGCGTTGCGCTGTCGCTGTCATGGCTCACGCGCGGTTACGAGCAGGATGCGCGACAGGTAATGGGCGATGCACTGTTCGATGAGTGTCACGAGAATATGGTGATGGTTCGCGACATCGAGCTTTATTCGTTGTGCGAGCATCATATGCTTCCGTTCTATGGAAAAGCGCACATCGCGTACATCCCGAAGGGTCGCATTGTTGGATTGTCGAAGCTCCCGAGAATTGTCGATGTGTTTGCGCAGCGGCTTCAGGTCCAGGAGCGATTGACGGATCAGATCGCTGAGGCAATCTGCGAAGTGCTGCAACCGCGAGGCGTTGGAGTGGTGATCGAAGCCTACCACCTCTGCATGATGATGCGTGGCGTACAGAAACAGAATTCGAAGACAATTACGTCTGCACTCCGCGGTGCGTTCCGCGACGATCCAAAAACACGAGACGAATTTCTGCGCCTGGCGCACACAACCTGACAAATGGCCGTGTCTCTCGCGGGAAAGAGTGCGCTGGTTACCGGTGCGTCGCGGGGAATCGGCGCTGAGATAGCAAGACGATTAGCGAATGAAGGCGTTCGCGTATGCGTTGCATCGCGAAACAAGGAATCAGTCGATCGGGTTGCCGCGACGCTCGGCGCATCCGCATTTGCATTACAAGGCGATGTCACGGGTCGCGATTCCGTTGCGGCGAT
Source organism: Gemmatimonadaceae bacterium (assembly GCA_035525855.1). Classification (GTDB taxonomy): domain Bacteria; phylum Gemmatimonadota; class Gemmatimonadetes; order Gemmatimonadales; family Gemmatimonadaceae; genus UBA4720. Next base: position 10,275 of record DATLDN010000178.1, on the reverse strand, counting down.
GGGGGGTCAGTTCCGAAAAACGATTGGTGGCCCACCCGACATCATCGTAAACAACGCCGGGTTGTTTCGTGTTGCCCCGATCGAAAAAATGAATCCCGAAGATTTCATGGGAGTCGTGAGCACAAATCTTTTTGGATCATTTCTGGTTGTTCACGAGTTTCTCGCGGACATGAAACAGAGAGCGAGCGGGCACGTCCTTACGATCGGCTCGATGGGTGACCGGATGATTTTTCCGGAGAACGCCGCGTACAATGCAGCAAAGTTTGGTCTGCGAGCGTTGCACGAGGTGCTGCGTACTGAGGTACGCGGTAGTGGAGTGCGCGCGACGCTGTTATCGCCCGGCTCTGTTGACACCGCCCTTTGGGATCAGATCGACACGGAGAGCGAAGCGTCGGGGTTTCCGTCGCGAAGCGAGATGCTCACGCCTGATGCAGTCGGCCGAGCTGCGTTGTTTGCGTTAACGCAGCCAGAATCGGTGAACATCGACGAGCTCCGTTTGTCGCGGGCGTAAGCCGCGATGCACATCGAGCTGATCGATTTGCTCCGATGTCCCGAGCCGCACGAGGAAACGTGGCTCGTTGCTGCATTCAGTCGAATGGAGGGGAGGGTAGTACACGAGGCAAAGCTGGGTTGCCCTGTGTGTCGGCGCGAATACCCGGTTCGTGATGGCGTCGCAACTTTCGGCGACGGAATCTCGCCCGAATGTTCAGCGGGAGATGCAACTCACATCGCTGCATTTCTGAATCTTTCTTCGTCGGGAAAGACGGTTTTGCTCGCTGGGGCGTTGGCGGAGCATTCGGAGGCGATCGCCGCAATGGCCGAAGCACGGGTGATTTCGTTGAATGCTACGAAGTCAAAACACGATGATCACGTCCTGGAGATTCGGACTAACTCACGAATCCCTTTATCGTCGAGCTCACTCGATGGAATTGCGCTCGACAAGGCACATTCGGCTGAGGAGCTCATGCGCGAAGCGGAGCGAGTAATTCGTCCCGGAGGACGTATTGTTTACTCAATCATTGCCGCTCCTGCTGGGGGATTCCACGAGCTGGCCAGAGATGACGATTTCGTTGTTGCAGAGAAAGTGGCTGAGCTTACGATGCTTCAGCGTAAAGCCGGTCGATGATCTCTTTGTAGTGTTTGTCGACGACGCGACGTTTCACCTTCTGAGTCGGCGTCATCTCTCCTCTCTCCAGTGAAAAATCGTTCTCGAGCAGCGCGATCTTCTTTGGCGTCTCGAAGTGCGCAAGTCCATCCATCTGACTCATCACTTCCCTGGTCATCATGTCTTTCACCGCCGGCATGGTGACGAGCTGCGACCTGTCCGTCCACAGAATGTTTTCCTTCTTTGCCCAGTTCTCGAGCTGCTCGAAGTTCGGCACGATCAGTAGCGAAGGAAATTTCCTCTTGTCGCCAATCATTACCGCCTGACTGACGAACTTGTTCGTCTTTACGAGATTTTCGATCGGCTGAGGCGCGATGTTCTTTCCCCCCGCCGTAACGATAATGTCCTTCTTGCGATCCGTGATCGCGAGAAAGCCATCCCGGAGCTCACCCACATCTCCGGTGTGAAACCATCCATCTGAATCGATTGCTTCAGCGGTTGCCACCGGATTGTTGAAGTAACCCTTCATCACGTGCGGACCACGCGTAAGAATTTCTCCATCGGCTGCAATCATGATCTCGACACCTGCGATCGCTTTTCCCACGGTACCGATCTGAAAGTTCGTCGGCGTATTAACTGTGATCACCGGTGACGTTTCCGTCAGCCCATATCCCTCGAGGATCGTCAGGCCCGCAGCGTAGAAAAACCGATTGATTTCCGGGGCCAGCGGCGCACCACCGGAAACGAAGTAGCGAAGACGGCCCCCTGTTCTTTCATGGAGCTTCGAGAACACCAATCGTTCTGCAACAGAATATTCCTTCGAAAGCAGCCAGCCCGGTTTTTTTCCTTCAAGCATCAGATCAGCGCGACGCTCCGCGACTTTCCTCGCCCAGAAAAAGATTCGCTTCTTAACAGCACCGCCGGCTAGCGCATTCTGTAACACTCTCGCGTACATCTTTTCGTACAATCGCGGCACCGACAGCACAATCGTGGGCCGCACTTCCTGAAGATTAGTCGGAACGCTGTCGAAATTCTCCGCGTAAGCGATCGATGTTCCAGTTGCGAACATCATGTAATCGCCCATCCGCTGAAAAATGTGAGACAGCGGAAGAAAGCTCAGCGATACATCGCGTCCTTCGAATGGAATCTTGTCACGCGTCCCGGCTACGTTCGAATGAATGTTGTCGTGCGTGAGCATCACGCCTTTCGGCTGCCCCGTTGTTCCCGATGTATAGATCAGCGTCGCAAGATCCGCCGGCTGTACCGCATCTGCATCGCGCCGATACTCCGCGATCAATTCCTTCGTCTCGCCATTTGCGCCGAGGCGTTCCAGATCGGCGAACGACGTAACACCTGGCGACGCAGTTTTCTCAAAACCAATCACCAGACGAAGTGCAGGAACTTCGTCGCGAATAGATGCGACCTTTGCAGCTTGCTCAGCATTCGAGACAAAAACCGCGACAGCCCCCGAGTCGCGGATGATGTACGCTATTTGATCAGCTGGTAGAGTCGGATAGAGCGGAACGTCCGTGAGCCCGCCGGTCAGACACGCATAGTCGGCAATCGCCCACTCGGGCCGGTTCTCCGAAAGAATCGCAACGCGATCACCTCGCTCAACACCCGACAGTCGAAGTCCGCGCGCCACATGACGCACTCGGCGCAGAACCTCGTCGTGCGACATGGCTTTGTAGCTGCCGCCTTCCTTGTACTGAAACGCGTCAGGCTTGCCGAACCGCGATGCCGACTCGAAAAAGATTTGGTTTATCGTTCCCGGCGCCGGTGCTGGGCCGCCAAACGCTATCAATGATTCAGGCGCAGCCATCAGGTAGGGGACTTTACTTTGAGAACAAGCCGCACCGGACTGCCTCGCACCGCGCCACGGTATTTCACCGAAGCCATCACGATTACCGAATCGTTAACTGCCGAGAGCTTTGCGGGATTCAGTCGAATCTTCCTCGAAGCCTCTCCATTCGCGTCGGTTGTATCCACTCGCGAAGACGTCCCCGCATCGTTTACGAGTTTCGCGAGAGTCGTGTCTGATGTGGACACAATCGCGAATGTCACCAGATAATTCTTGACCGCACTATCGGTAGTCAGGGTATGCCGCACTCGAACAGATAGTGCAGGCGAAACATTCTTGGTTGTATCGGTGAATGAATACACCAGGCTGTCACGCCCGTTCACAGCGAAAACAGTGTCCGGCCGCGTGGTTACAAGAAGCTGTTGAATTGCCTGCAAGCCGCCGACGCTCACCACAATTCTCGCCGGCGTATCACGCAGACTGTCACCGACGACAAAGCCGGTCGTTTTATTGACCGTAATTCCGCGATCGATTGCCTGGAATTGAATCGGCGCAGATGAAACGACATTTCCCTTGAAGTTGTAAACCGAGGCGGTGAGTGGTACCGCTTTCCCCGTTGTATCACGAAGCGTATCGCCAAGAACCACAGCAGGAGCCGCCACCGTATCGACGGAAATCGCCAGAATAGCATTGTCGTCGGTCGGAATGTCCGTGCATCCAAGCGCAAAACTGGCCGCGACCCCGAACCCTATGCAAAAACTTCCCAGCCTCATAGAAATCTTTCTACTAGCTGTGTCGCCAGGTTGACATAGGCCTGCGATGCCGGGTCGGCGGGCGTTCGCAGGACCACGGGCTGCCCTGCTGCGAATGCGTCCGCGGTTGCAATTGTACGAGGGATTACAATGTCGAACACGATGTTTGGTGGAAGATGCCTGCGCACATACTCGACAACCCGCTCGCTCGCTGGATTGCCGGCTTCGAACATCGTCATCAGAATTCCATCGAGCGTCAGTTGATCATTAGTCGAGACCACATCCTGAATACCCCGCAGTATCTGGGGCGTTGTCTGAAGAGCGAGCGGCTCGCACTGAAGCGGCACGATCACGTGCTGGCTGGCCTCGAGGACTTTGCGGGTGATTGGTCCGAGGCCAGGAGGAGAATCAACGACAACGACATGACAGCGCTGTTTTGCCGTCTCCAGTAAATCCGGCAGAATTGAGGTTTCGGCGATCAGCTGCTGATACGTCGCGTGATCTGCTTCATCCGAAACCGATCCGGCAAGAATGACGCGTAGCCAGGGCAGTGAAGTGGGAAGAATTATTTCACGCAGCGATCGCTGGCCGTTCAAATAATCCGCAAACCCCGCATTCTGCTGCTCGCGTCGCAAGCCGACGCCGTAGCGCACCGATCCCTGCGGGTCGACATCGACAATCAAAGTCTTGAGCCCGCGCCTCGCGAACGCAGCCGCGAGATTCACCGCTGTTGTGGTTTTTCCTACTCCGCCCTTTTGACTGACGATCGCAAGGACATCGCCCATCTACTCGGAGACCTCTGGGTATTCGCCACTCGCCAGAGGACCGCTGTCGGCAGCGGTGGGAGTAGTGCGAATCCGCTCGAGAGTCTCTTTCGCGTGCTTTACCCAACGCTCAGCTTCAGCGCTCGGCGGTGGCGGGTCCATGAGAAAGGCCTGGAGATGAAATGCCGCATCTTCGTTATCACCCCGGCGAAGAAGCAGAAACGCGAGGCCGTAGTGCGCTCCGGCGAGCTTTGGCTCGAGGTCGAGCGCTCGCCGGTAGCAGCGAATGGCTTCAGTCTGGCGGCCGGTACGTGAGTATGCGATCGCCATGTTCTGAAGAACCCGATGATTTGTGGGCTGATCGCGAAGCGCAAGCTGATACGACGTCAGGGCGGCCTCATAGTCGCCCTGACGTTCGAGCGCGAGCCCCTCGCTCAGGTAGTCGAGGCGCTTCTGCTCGCTCTTAGACTTCCCGCCGCCGAGCCGACTCCAGAATGACATCGCTCCGAATCTACCATCCCATAATTAGTGGGGCTACCTTGACTTACGCTCATGTCACCACGAAAAAAGACTGTCGATCCGACACAGGGTGTGCTGCATGTCGAGTGGCCGCTCTTCGGCGAGCTCTCACGTGCTCTCGCACTCAAGGTTTCGCGCGAGTACGACCCTGAGCTTGTCGTTGGCATTGCCACGGCCGGTGTGGTGCCCGGTGCGGTAATCGCCGCGATGCTGGGACGCGAGTTCCATTCCATTGTCGTCAGCAGGAAATATCGAGCTACTTCAGCTCGCGAGACGCCAGAGTTTTTCGGGTCTGCGCCTTCAGAGGTGGAGGGTCGACGAATTCTGATTGTCGATGAGACCTGTGATTCGGGCGACACAATGCGTCTCGCCGTCGCGGCGATCATCAATGCCGGAGCGGCCGAGGTCCGTACTGCGGTAGAATTTCAAACGGGACCGTACGTTCCGGATTTCCATGCGCTCGCGACGACGAGTACGATCGTATTGCCGTGGGATCGGGAGCTGATCGAGAATGGAGAGCTTATCGCGAATCCGCTTTATGCTGAGGCGCTAAAGAGTTAACAGAGAGCGGCCACAGCTTGTCGTAGAGGGACAGAAGGTAACCCGCTGAGTTTTGGGTCAATTGTTCTCGGCGTTCGGCTTTCGAGTAATGAGCGGTCGGAAGAACGGATTACTGGAAACCCGCTAGCTGATTGCCGAGAACCATTGACCCAGAACTCAACGGGTTTACTCTGTGGCTGCGGGCCTCTTCCTATCTCTCGAGGGTCTCCCATTTGTATTCCATCATCTCCGTGCTGCCGAGTAAAAAGCGGCATCGCTGACCGCCGGCTGAACGGCATTCGGTTTCCATGACCGCAACCGGATATCCTGCAAGCTGTCCGAAGAAAGCCGCGAGGGTACCGGTCGTGATGTGACACGCAGGATGATCATCATCGTCTGACGACTCCACCTCCCAGCAATCATTCATCGAGAGAACCGCAACGCCTTCTTCCGACGTCGCGTCGAAGTCGACCAATCCCCAGCCTGCATCGCGAAAATATTTTGCGGCGCGATCGCCAAACTCCTCGATCGAAAGATTTGCTGCGGCGCCGGCGTTGTTTTCTACGAGCCACTGCTCGAATGCGGCGTACACCGCAGGTCCGCCGGCAAATCCTGCTTCACGCAACGCGTCAACTGCATCCGCATCGTCGGCCTGTCCTGCGGAAATGCACGCGAGCGTCTGCGTACGCAGTGACTTCAATGTCGGAATTGCAATTCCGATGAGCTCTCTCGTTACGGCGTCTGTCATCAACGGAGCAAGTTAGCGGTCTGGCGAATCAAGTCGAGCTTTTGGTTCGCACAAGAAGCTCGGCTTCGTCGATTATCTCGACACCAAGCGTACGTGCTTTTTCCAGTTTACTACCGGCGTCGTCACCAGCAACAAGAAAACTTGTTGCTTTGGAAACCGAATTCGTCACCCGGCCGCCCGCCTGCTCGACCATTTCGGTTGCTTGAGTTCGGGACAGCGTCGGAAGCGTTCCAGTAATGACGACTGTTTTTCCATTGAGGGCACCACCGCTCGAAGCGGGGCGCGGCTCGGTGAAATTCACTCCTGCGCTGCGAAGCTTCTCGATCAGTTTTCTCGCAGCAGGATCGCGAAAGTACGACTCGACACCAACCGCTATAATTTCGCCGACCCCGCGCACAGCCATGATTTGTTCCTTCGAAGCTGCGGCAAGCGCATCCATGTTTCCGAAGTGCCTTGCGAGAATTTGTCCTGCTATCGATCCCACGTGGCGAATGCCAAGCGCGTGCAGAAGACGCGACAGCGGCTGCTTCTTCGACTCTTCAAGTGCGCCCAGCAGCGCATCAGTCCCTTTCTCTGCGTATCCCTCGAGCTTTAGCAAATCATCGCGCTGAAGGGTGTACAGATCTGCAGCATCGCGCACAAGCCCTTCATTGATGAGCTGCTCGATCCGCGAATACGAGAGACCACGAATGTCCATTGCTACGCGCGAAGCAAAATGGACGAGACCTTCGAGCTGCCGCCCGGGACACGCCACATTGGGACAATAAATCGCAACTTCCTCTTCGTCCCGTTCCACCGGCGTCCCGCACGACGGACACTTCTTCGGCATGCGCCACTTATGGCCGCGCGGCTCACTTTTCTCGGGGACCGGACCGATGATCTGCGGAATTACTTCGCCGGCACGCTTTACCTGAACGATGTCGCCAATGCGAATGTCTTTCTGCCGGATCAGATCTTCGTTGTGAAGCGTCGCGAGCTTCACTACCACGCCGCCGATTTCGATGGGCTGCAACATCGCGTAAGGATTCAATGCGCCGGTGCGTCCAACATTCACTCCGATGTCGAGCAGCTTCGTTTCACCAATATCAGGCGCGAATTTTCGTGCGATTGCCCACCGCGGTTCCCGTCCGCCGATAACACCAAGCTCGCCCTGCAGCGAAAGCATATCGACCTTCACCACGCCGCCGTCGATCCCAAAATTCAAATCCCCGCGAAGTGTGTGCTCCACCTCGTGAGCCCATTTGAAAACATCTTCCAGCTTTGGCGCACGCCGCCGATGCGGCGCGACAGGAACGCCCCACTCCGCCAGCGTCTCGAGAAGCCCCCACTGGGTCTGGAAGGGAAGGGACGCGTTGTTTTGCGCCACCGCAGAGTATCCGAAAAATCTCAGAGGTCGCTTTGCCGTGATTGACGGATCCAGCTGGCGAAGACTCCCCGCAGCCGCGTTGCGCGGATTTGCGAACACTGGCTCACCCTGGCGGACCCGCTCCTCATTCATCTGCTCGAAGCGATCGAAAGGGTAATAGACCTCTCCTCTCACTTCGATTCTGCCCTTCGGCGCTTTGCCTGCGAGGCGCAACGGAACGTCTCGCAAAGTGCGCAGATTTTCAGTTACGATCTCACCAATCAATCCGTTTCCGCGCGTCGCACCCGCAACGAAAATTCCGTCCTCGTACGTGAGCGCCACTGCAGTGCCATCGATCTTGAGCTCGACGGTGTATCCTGATTTGAAAATGTCGTCGCCGGCGAGTCGTATAATCCGTTCTTCCCATGCTCGAAGCTCGTCATCGTCGAAAGCATTGCCGAGTGACAGCATCGGCTGAATGTGTGTGTGTTTCGCAAGCTGACTTTGCACAGGTGCGCCGACTCGCATTGTCGGCGAATCCGGCGTTCTCAGCTCCGGGTGCTCTCCCTCGATTCTCTGAAGCTCTCTGAAGAGCTCGTCGTACTCGCGATCGGAAAATGTGGGACGATCGAGTACGTAGTACTCGTGGGACGCGCGGTTAAGCGCCTCCCTCAGCCTGGTCGCGCGTGCCCGCGGGTCGCTGGGAAGCTGGAGTGAAATGGCGGGACGAGTCGGCTTTGCTGGCATCCCCATTGGATGGTTGTGATTCGGTGTGCGAGTTGAATTCTGCGCTGTCGAAGCGAACCACGCGATTTCGTCCGAGCTCCTTCGCAACGTACAGCGCATCGTCAGCCGAGCGAAGCAGCGCTTCGGCATCGGAGACGCGGGGATGCGGCCATGACGCCACACCGCAGCTCATCGTGCGCTGAAGCGTCCCTCCCTCGTACGTAAAAGTATTCTTCTCGATGCAGTGTCGCAGCCGTTCGGCGAAGGTCACCGCCGAGTCCAGCACTGTCCCCGGAAGCAGCAGCAGGAATTCCTCGCCACCGTAGCGGCCGACGCTGTCAATCTCTCTCGCCTCGCCTTTGAGGATCGCGGCGAATTGTTTGAGCACCTCGTCACCGGCTTGATGCCCGTAGGTGTCGTTCACTTTCTTGAAGTGATCGATATCGCACATGACGCACGATATCGGCTCGTGAAGACGAAACGAATGGCCGAACATCTCGTGGAGCTTCTGCTCGAGCGCACGGCGATTATCGACACCAGTCAGTCCATCGGTGAGCGACATGGATAGAAGTTTGTCGTTCATCTCTGAGAGCTCGCGCTCGCGCTCGGCGAGAGCTTCCTGCAGGGCTTTTATGCGCAGCAGCGACTTTACGCGTGCCTCGAGCTCGGCGAAGTTGATTGGCTTGGTGACGTAATCGTCGGCACCCGCTTCGAATCCAGCGACCATGCGCTCCGTCGAGTCGAGCGCGGTCTGCATGATAACTGGGATGAAGGGCAGACTTTCATTTGCCTTCACCCGGCGGACGACTTCTAGTCCATCGATTTTCGGCATCATCACGTCGAGAAGGATCAGATCCGGAATCCACTTCTCGAGCATGTCGAGCGCTGCCTGTCCGTCGTTAGCGCCCTGCACCTCGTAGCCGCGCGCCTCTAACCGGGCGCGCAGGACTTCTACGTTGTCTTCGTGATCATCGACAACGAGAAGGCGTTTTTTTTCGTTCGCGTTCCGTGTTTCAGTGGCCATTATTGCTGCCAAGGAAACGCTGGACCTCGGCAACGACTGCTCGCGGCTCGCAGGGCTTTGCGAGATATCCGTCACAACCAACCTCGTAAGCCTTCTCCCGATCGGAGGCCAGGGCGTGCGCGGTCAAAGCAATGATCGGGATGTGTTTCGTCGCCGGATCATGCTTTAGCACTTGTGTTGCTTCCCAACCGTCGATTATCGGGATCGATATATCCATCAAAATCAGATCCGGTTTTCCAGATCGTGCTTTTGATATGCCTTCTTCGCCGTTCCAGGCTTCGGTAACGTTGTAGCCGAAATGCTTTAAGATGGTTGAATATACGATTCGATTGTCTTCATTATCCTCGACGAGCAGTACAGTCTTACCAGACTCACTCATCCGGGTACCTCGCATAAGTATTGCAGCCCTATGCAGAGAGCAAATTTCTTACCATCCGCCTAACGGGGCTTATGCACACTCCCGCATCTGACGACACAGCAACGGATTCGGCCACGAAGACTCGTCCCTCCGGCTCTCCTTATAAGAGAGTTCCCAGAGTTCCCGACAGGAAGTCAGCCAGTATGCTCGGCCTGGGGATGGTGATCGGAGTGGCGATCGGTGCGGGCATAGCATTGATGATGGCTCCCGGGAGCGGCGAGGAGCTTCGGGAGAAAATTCGCGACCGCGTGAGCGGTATGCGTGGTGGAGATGATGCCTGGGGAAAACTCAAGCGCGAGCTCAGGCGTGCGAAGAAGCTTCGGCGTACGAGCGAGGTGGAGAAGCGCCGCGCGCTCGAGGAGAAAATGCTCGAGAAGGAACGAGCGGAAAAAGATGCGCGAACCGTAACTCTCGGGAAGTGAGCCCCGCTGGAGAGTAGTTGGTTAGTGAAGGATCTAATTGTTGGCCGGTGAGGCGGTGAGGCAGTGAGAAAAAAACGGCGGCAACCGATGTGGTGCCGCCGTTTTTTCTCA
>DATLDN010000176.1:0-8504 GCA_035525855.1 Gemmatimonadaceae bacterium | reverse complement strand
TCGATCGTCATCTGAACGTTGTCGCCCGGCATCACCATCTCCATTCCCTCAGGAAGCTCGACTGAGCCCGTCACGTCCGTCGTTCTGAAATAGAACTGAGGACGATATCCCTTGAAGAACGGAGTATGACGTCCGCCCTCTTCCTTGGTCAACACGTAAACCTCGGCAAGGAAGTTCGTGTGCGGCGTAATGCTGCCCGTCTTGGCCAACACCATTCCACGCTCCACCTCTTCCTTTCCAATTCCACGAAGCAACAGTCCGACGTTGTCGCCAGCCTGACCCTCGTCGAGAAGCTTTCTGAACATCTCGACTCCGGTCACTACCGTCTTCTTGTCGGCGTTGAAGCCGATCAGTGACACTTCCTCACCGACCTTCACAATGCCGCGCTCGATTCTTCCAGTTGCGACTGTTCCACGACCAGTGATCGAGAACACGTCTTCAACAGGCATGATGAACGGCTTCTCGATCTCACGAACAGGCTGCGGGATGTAGTTGTCCAGCGCATCCATCAGCTCCGTGATCTTCTTGCCGTACTCAGAATCAGGATCACCCGACTCCAAAGCCTTCAATGCACTTCCCTTGATGATCGGCGTATCGTCACCAGGGAAATCGTAGGACGAGAGAAGCTCTCTCACCTCGAGCTCTACCAATTCGAGAAGCTCGGGATCATCGACCATGTCCACCTTGTTCATGAACACGATGATGTAGGGCACGTTTACCTGCTTAGCCAAGAGGATGTGCTCTCTCGTCTGAGGCATCGGGCCGTCTGCTGCTGAAACAACGAGAATCGCACCGTCCATCTGTGCGGCACCCGTGATCATGTTCTTCACATAGTCGGCGTGGCCCGGGCAGTCGACGTGCGCATAGTGGCGCTTGGTCGACTCGTACTCGACGTGAGCGGTCGCGATGGTGATGCCGCGCTCTCGCTCCTCGGGTGCCTTATCGATCTGGTCGAATGCGACCGTCTGCGCCAAACCCTTCTTGGCCTGAATCGCGGTGATCGCTGCTGTCAGCGTGGTCTTGCCGTGATCGACGTGGCCGATGGTGCCAACGTTTACGTGCGGCTTGGTTCGCTCGAATTTCGCTTTTCCCATTCTTTCCTCTAATTACCGTTGATTACTTCTTGACTTTGTTCATGATTTCTTCAGCCTTCGACTTCGGTACTTCCTCGTAGTGACTGAATTCCATTGTATAAACCGCACGACCCTGCGATTGCGACCGCAGCTTCGTTGAATAACCAAACATCTCCGACAGCGGAACACTCGACGCAATGACTTGCGCTTCGCCACGCTGAGTCATTCCACCAATCTTTCCGCGACGCGCTGACAAGTCACCAAGGATGTCGCCCATGTAATCGTTGGGGCAGACTACTTCGACGTTCATGATCGGCTCGAGAATAATCGGGTTCGCGCGCTTGCAAGCATCCTTGATCGCCATGGAGCCCGCGATCTTGAACGCCATTTCGCTCGAATCGACATCGTGGTACGAGCCGTACACGAGCTCTGCTTTTACATCGACCATCGGATATCCTGCAAGCACTCCATTCTCGAGCGCTTCACGCATTCCATTCTCAGACGGTCCAATGAACTCGCGCGGAATTACGCCGCCGACAATCTTGTCCTCGAACACAAATCCTTCGCCGTGCTTTGCAGGCTCGACGTTGATGACGACGTGTCCGTACTGACCCTTACCGCCTGACTGTCGAATGAATTTCCCTTCGACTTTCTCGACGCGTCGCTTGATGGTCTCGCGATAAGCAACCTGAGGCCGGCCGATGTTCGCATCGACCTTGAACTCGCGCTGCATGCGATCGACGATGATTTCCAGGTGCAGCTCACCCATTCCGGAGATGATCGTCTGACCAGTCTCCTCGTCGGTGTGCACCTTGAACGTCGGATCTTCTTCAGCAAGCTTCGCCAGCGCGATTGAAAGTTTGTCCTGATCGCCCTTTGTCTTCGGCTCGATTGCAACGTCGATGACGGGCGTCGGGAACTTCATCGCCTCGAGAATGATCGGCTTGTCTTCGTCGCACAGCGTGTCGCCTGTGCGTGTGTCACGAAGTCCAATCACTGCAGCGATGTCGCCCGCGCGCACCTCTTCGATTTCTTCGCGCTTGTTCGCGTGCATCTGAAGCAGACGACCGACGCGCTCACGCTTGTCCTTAACCGAGTTGTACACGTACGAGCCGGATTTCAGCACGCCCGAATAACAACGGAAGAACGTCAGCTTACCAACGAACGGATCGGTTGCAATCTTGAACGCGAGTCCAGCGAACGGAGCATCATCAGCGACGTCACGAGATTCCTTGTGCGTGTCGTTGTGCGGAGTGTGTCCTTCGATTGCCGGAACGTCGATCGGCGATGGAAGGAAATCGATCACCGCGTCGAGCAGCGCCTGCACTCCCTTGTTCTTGAATGACGCACCGCACAGAACGGGCACGATGAATCCGCCGACTGTCGCCGCGCGAATTGCGTGTCGGATCTCGTCATTAGTGAGATCGACACCACTCAGATATTTCTCGATGAGTGCGACATCATGCGAGACAGCAGCTTCGATTACTTCGTGTCGCGCCTTCTCGACTGCTTCCTTGTAGATATCCGGAACGTCAACGACCTCGAATTCTTTGCCGAGTGTCGCGTCGTCGAAGATGTATTGCTTCCGCTCGATGACATCGATGTGGCCCGTGAACAGCTCGCCGGAACCAACTGGCAGCTGGAGCGGATACGCATCTTTCGTGAGGCGATCGCGAATCATCGCGAGGCAGCGATCGAAGTTCGCGCCGACGCGGTCCATCTTGTTTGCGAAGATGAGACGTGGAACCATGTAGCGATCGGCCTGACGCCACACTGTCTCGGTCTGCGGCTCTACGCCGGCGACTGAATCGAGAAGAGTGACGGCGCCATCGAGCACGCGAAGCGAGCGCTCGACTTCAGCTGTGAAGTCGACGTGGCCCGGTGTGTCGATGATGTTGATGCGATACTCGATATCGTTTCGCGTCCAGAATGCAGTCGTTGCAGCGGACGTGATCGTGATGCCGCGCTCCTGCTCCTGTTCCATCCAGTCCATTGTGGCGGTGCCTTCATGGACTTCACCGATTTTGTGTGACTTGCCGGTGTAGTAGAGGATGCGCTCGGTGGTGGTTGTCTTACCGGCATCGATGTGCGCCATGATGCCGATATTCCGGTAGTGCTCGAGCGGCGTTTCGCGTCCGTCGTCGATTTTATTTTTCGGACCTTTGCCTTCGGCGCGGGTCGGGGTTGCAGCGTTTGTCATCGGTGTCGATAGAAAGCAGTTTGTCGTCGATTGACGCTGGTCACATTGAACAAAAACGCGGGTGGACCAGAACGCTCCTGAGGAGCCGGTATCCATCCGCTGCCGCCGGGTGCACTCGCTATTGGAACGCGGGTGGGGACTCGAGGCGCGCCGGGCTAAGTTGCTGTCCGGCCGTTAGTTGTGAACAGCCTTGAATAATCGCATCCTGAGGGCTCGAATGGAAGGGCGTTGCTTCGATTTCGGAACAGGAAGCCTTTACGGATCCAGGGCTAACAGCAATCGAGAATCGACGACTAATTACGGGTTCCGAACATTTTACAGCTGGGGCAGTTGCCCGCAATTCTCAATGAGTCGTCGATCGTCGATTGCCGTTAGTCCTGGACCCGCAAAGGTCCTCAGCCCTCAGTTAAGGAAGTCCAATGCGAATTGTTCATTATTCCCTCTCCTCCCTCGCGATTATCCTCGGCGCCTCCCCGCTCATACGTTCTCCTGAACCTACGCACCGGGTAGTGCATGTTGTCGACACCGTCGTCGTGTCGGAGCGAATCGACTACGACGAACTCGCGTCACACGTAATCGAGCGAATGAAGAACCATGCACCCAATCCGACCGTGATCGACGGCGACCTCATCGTGAATGGCCGCGTTGGAATTCGCGGCGCACCCGAGCCGCAAACCGATCACGCTGTCACAATTCACGGCAAAGGATCTTCAGATATTCTTTTCGTCTCCAATGAAGCTCTGCAGGATCCGCAGAGGACAGCGAATGAACATCGACACGTCGGGTCTATTGGAGTGGCGCAGGACGGCGGACTGCGCTTGGGTCAGAACTCGCTCTGTTATGCCGACACGCGGGGCTGCGCGGCTGACGACAAATACCGGCGGGTCGCTTACATGGGATACGACTCGATGGGCGACCTTTCATTGTTTCTCGCGGACGTGGATTCTGTCTCAGGCGTTCTGAAAGGACCGGTTGCGCAAAGCATGGTCTTCAGCCTTATCGGCTGGGACGGCAACATTCATATCGCGGCTATGCGCCCCAACCAGCGTGTGTTCTTTAACGGGAGCACGAAGCTGAACGCATCGGATCTAGTGTGGGAAGTTCCGCTCTTCCCCGCGAATGCGCGCTAAAGGCGCAACATTAGCGATAGCAATTCCTGCGACGTTCATTCTCGCAGGATGCAAGGACGTTCCGCTCACCCCGTCAACTCTGGATCAATCCGCTCTGCCCACCGTCGAGGGATTCTACCTTCTCGAAAGTGTGAACGGTGGGCCACGCCCCGCTACAATCACAACACGCGTCGGATTCTCGCTCGAAATTGTCGACGCATCATTCGGCATTCTCGCACCGCCGAATTTCAGAAGGAGCACTTTCTACAAAAAAACCGAGAACGGCGACGTCACGAGCTATCTCAAGATATGCCTCGGCACTTATTTATATTCCGGGAGCGGACTTCCACGCTTCGCCGGGAACTTTCTTCTTACGGAAACCACAGTCCCTAACAGCGGATGCGGAAAAGAATACTCGGGCCGATGGGATGGAACGAGAACCATCACCATCGATTTCGACTCTACAACGCAGGCGGTGTACCTGAAGTAGAATGCGCGGCGCGTTTCACCTCGCCGACAACGCGCGCGGGATTGCCTGCAACAATCGAGTACGGGGGCACCTCAAAATCGACGACAGCAAACGCGCCGACGATCGAGCCTTCACCAATGTGCGCGCCGCCAAGTAAAACCGCGCGCGCCGCAATCCATGCGTTGCTTTCAATGACGATTGGAGCGGACTTGCCCGTAGGCGCGGGCGTCGCTGCAAACGAGTCTGCAAGTACCACGTCGTGCGCAAGGAACGAATAGTCGCCGATCACTACTCGTGAGTTGGTAGAGATCGTCACAGCGACAAGCGTGCAGAAGTTGCCAATATGAACTTCGCCTTCAACGCCCAGGTCGAAGAAGCTTGGATTGTAAATGCCGCTGTCGTGTCCAATCGCAACTTGTCCGGGTCGACGACTCCGCGAATGCAAAAAAGCGAAGGAGCTATAGAGCCAACTCCGCTCGCCGATGGTGACGTCTGATGGAAGCGCGGCTGGAAACCAATCGTGGCTCAGCGTATGTGACGAAGTCACTGATCTGTGACTTGTGATGCGAGCCTCGCAGGATTACCGACGACAGTCGCGCCTGCTGGCACATCCCGCGTCACAACTGCGCCCGCTCCAACTCTCGCACCTCGACCTATATGAACTCCCTTCAAAACAATTGCGCCGATCCCGATCCACACATCATCCTCGACTACAACAGGCTTTGCAATTAGCGGAGGACGGCGAGATAGGTCACCACCGGGAGCATTTGCGATTGCATCCTCTTTTCGTTGATCGGCATCGGTTGGATGGAAGTCACTATCTGCAATCGTCACGTTATACGACACTACGACGCGCTGACCGATTGTAATGCTCTCGGCACACATGAAGATCGGTCCGACGAGCGTTGTGTCGTCGCCTACCTGAATGATGCCGCCAGGCTCGGCATTGAATTCCGTCCACATGTAGACCTTCACGCGATCGCCAAGGATCAACCCCGGCTTTCTGTTGCTGCGAAAATGCGTGAAGCTCGCCCGCCGCTCCAAAAAACAATCCGCTCCAACCTGAATGTTCTTCGGCAACGCTTCATGACTCCACTGACCGGTGATGTCATTTATTTCGTCAGGCCAGATGTTCGGGCTCAAATGCCGATCCGGTTCAACAAGTCACCCAATACTTTCTCCGCGGAAAAATGTGTGCGCGCCAACTCTCGCGCCGCGCTTTGGTGCTCGGCGTAATTTTTCTCGACGTCGTCAATCGCCGCTAGAGCTTGATCCAGCGTGTCGAATGGAACGACTCCCTTTCGCGCCGGAAGAAAATCTGAAAAGCCGGTGTCCTGAATTACAACAGGACGTCCCGCAGCGAGATAACACGTTGACCTGCAGCTGAACCATCCGGAACGCGTCGCGACATAGACGTTTTTTGCAATGCTGAATTCGCCGCGCGATCGCTGTATGTAATGACGGTAGTCGTCAGGAGTTTTCGAGATCAATTCCGAATTGGCTACTGACCAGCCGAATGCGCGCAGCTGTTCAACGGGTGGCTTGAATCCGCTGACCGCAATTTCGAGCGAAGCATCCGTACGTGACGGTGCATACTGGATTTTCTCGAACTCGACTTCTTTAGCGCCGTACTTCACGCCCCGATATTCAACCGGCTCCTGGTAAGTGCTCCACGTCAGCACGGTCGTCCACTTATCTCCAGGCGGCTCGGTATTCCAGCAATCCGCGATCACGGGCGGACGTGTTGGTTGCCACGACAATCCCATGTCCGGAAGTACGCAATCGCTTTTCCCCATTCTTTCCGCATACGTGAAAAAGAAATCGTGTTCACGATATCCGTGTGCGCCTTGCCAGCCTGGATTCGTATCCCATCGCGGAAAATTGCGGAAATGATTCCATCCGGGATCCGTATCGATAAAAACTTTTCGTTTGCACGACATGTAATCGTCGCGTAACAGCGTGCCTCCTGAAACGTTGAGGAAAATATCGGCGCTCTCGAGAACATCTCTAAGAGCATTGGCACTTAATCCGTATGTCGTACCATCCATGTTCCGGAAATGCCATCGCGTCGCAAGGGTCGGAGAAAGAAACTCGAGTGAGCTCGCGAGGTATTCTGCACCGTGCGATGCGTCTTCCCCATACATCCCTTTGCGCGGATCGTACGTTTCCCATCCGGTATCCTCGAGGTAAAAAACCTCGAAGCCCAGACGCTCGAGCCCGAGTGCATACTGACCGTAATCCCACACAACGCCACCCACGCCATAGGTGGCGATCATCCCCGTTACAACTGCAATCATGCCGGTGTTGCGACCGTGTCTTCTATCGACAATACGCTGGCCAGTCTTCCATGATCGATTCTGATGCGCATGTCGCAGATGTCGAGCGTGGTCAAACGATGCGCAATCATGAATGTGGTTCGTCCCTGCATCAAACGCTCGACTGCTTCGAGTATTGCAGCCTCAGTAGTCGTATCGACGGAGCTGGTCGGCTCGTCGAGAATGAGTATCGGAGAATCCTTGAGAAACGCGCGTGCGAGCGAGATTCGCTGGCGCTCACCACCTGAAAGCTGCACGCCGCGCTCACCAACTTCGGTTTCATAGCCGTTTGGAAGTCGACTGATGAAATCGTGAGCGTTCGCAGCCTGTGCTGCAGCGACGATTTCTTCTCTCGTTGCTTCCGGATTTGCGTATGCAATGTTTTCGGCGATGTTCGACGAAAACAGCACGGGATCCTGTAACACAATCGCGAATTGGCTCCTCAAGTCGCGAACTTTGTAATCACGCAGGTCCACCCCATCGAGAAGAAGTCTTCCTTCAGTCGGGTCGTAGAGTCTCAACAGAAGACTCATCAACGTGGACTTACCTGCGCCCGTCGTTCCTTCGATACCAACACGCGACCCCGCGGGCACGTGGAAGGATATTCCGCGAAGCGCCGGGCGACCGGGTGTGTAAGCGAATGAAACGTTCTCGAGAGTCACTTCGCCGCGTGCACTGCTTAACGAAACGGGATTTTCTCTTTCGACGACGTCCGGTGTCTGATCGAGCAGCTCGAACGCGCGTCCCGCGCTAACGAGCGATCCCTGCAGGCTTGCGACGCTCTGACTGACTGTTTGGAGAGGGGTGTACAGCATCGCGAGGTAGCTCATTACGAGAAAGAGCTCTCCAAGGGAAATACGCGCAGTCTGTACGTGCCACACAGCGAGAAACAGAACTACCGCGGTGCCAGTCGCCATGGCCAGTCCGACAAGCATGCTGAACCGGCCGGCAAGCATCGACAGCTTGATCTGCTCCTTCAAATTCCGCGATGCATGGCGAACGTAGCGCGCGTGCTCACGGTCCTCCTGTGCAAACGCTTTGACTACGCGAACCGCGGAAAGTGCTTCCTGCACAACAGCGAGCGTCGAGCTTTCAATTCCCTTCGCTTCGCGCCAGTGATGCTTTAACCGGCGACTGTAGATGTGTGACACTGCATATAGAACTGGTATGACCGCGAGTGCGACGAGAGCGAGTGACCAGTCGATCCTCGCCATGATAACGATCATCGCGACGAGTGTCAGCGCAGATGACACGAGAGGAATGAAAGCGTCGATTGCAATCCATTGAACCGCGGGTGCGTCGTACTGGATTCGATAAGTGGAGTCAGCCGTCCCCGCT
>DATLDN010000172.1:0-25201 GCA_035525855.1 Gemmatimonadaceae bacterium | reverse complement strand
CTCATCCCGACGAAACGATTTTGTTCGGCGCGCACTGGGATCACTTGGGCGTCGGTGCACCTGATGCGCGCGGTGACACTATTTACAACGGTGCCGTGGATAACGGTACGGGGGTCGCAGCGGTGCTAGAGCTCGCCCGCGTATTCGCGGGTGGCCCAAGGCCACAGCGATCGGTGGTATTCGCGTTCTGGACTGCGGAAGAAAAAGGTTTGATGGGATCGGAGTATTACGCGGCGAATCCTGTGTATCCTCTGGCTTCAACGGTGGCGGGATTCAACATCGATGCACTAAGTCCGAGTGGGCGCACGCATGATGTTGTTGTTGTGGGTTCTGGTCAGACGGATATCGAGGGCAGGCTGAAGACAGTGCTCGCATCAAGCAATCGAGTGATCTCGAATGACGCGAATCCTGAGGCGGGATATTTCTTCAGGTCTGATCACTTCCCAATGGCGAAGCGTGGCGTGCCGATGCTCTACATGGACAGCGGAGTTGATCTCCTGAACGGTGGTACTACGGCTGCGAAAGCGGCGGACGAATCGTATCGCCGAGACAAGTATCACCAGCCCGCGGACGAGTACGATCCGGCGACGTGGGATTTATCCGGAATTGCGGAGGATGTTGCGGTGTTGCGTCAGCTCGGATTGCAATTGGCGAATTCGAGAGATTGGCCGAACTACCTTGCCACTTCCGAGTTCAGACCCGAGAGAGACAAAACCGCATCAGCCAGGCGGTAATGGAGGACTGCGGACTGAGGACATGTGCGGATCCAGGATTGCGGACCCACTGCATTGACGATCGACGACTGAGTGCGAACTCCGAACTATTACGAACTCCGCAGTTGTCCGCAGTTCGAAATAAGTCGTCGATCGTCAATGCTCCTAGTCCGCAATCCTGGATCCGCATATGTCCTCAGTCCTAGTCAACTACTGAATGCGCTCTAGTCGCCAAGAGTACCCGCTAACGCCTCAAGCCTTTCCGACCACAGCTGCTTCACCCGATTAGCAGTCTCCCGATCCGGCAGTTTCGGATGCTGCACCGCTACTGAGCTTTTGTCTTTCCCCTTCGGATAAAATCCAACCGCGACGATCGAGCCGTCTTCCATTCCGAATCGAATTGATTTTGGCGCAGTCGCAGTTCGCACTCGAATTGTCGCATTGCCGAGCCAGCGCTTACGCTTCTTCGAATCCGCCCACGAATGGTAAAGCTTCTCAACCGGAACGTTGAACGTTCGCGATTTGGTCGCTTCGTACGTTCCGTCGCGACGCTGCCCTCGCGCGCGTAATCCCTTGATGCGCTCGTAGCCAACGGTGACCGTTTGCGTCCACCATGACGGGACCTTGTAGGTCTTGCTTACAAGATCGGCGATCTCGCGATGCGACATCGTCTCCGCGCCGTGATAGTCGAGAGCTTTTATCCAACGCGCCCAGGTACAGCCGGTTTTTTCCTTGATCACGGCGTCGCTCATTCCTGCGACCTTCGCGTAATCTTTCAGATCGGTTTTTGGAGGAGGCGCAACACTCGCCGCAATGGCTCTGGTTCCAGCGACTTTCCGTGTGATTTGTGCGCGGGCAGAGGTGTAAGATTCGCCCGTCTTTTTCATGCGAGCGCGAACGACGCGCTTGAAATCCTTTTGTGAGGTCATCGTCAATCTCCTTTGGGTACACCACGGCCCACTCCCCAGCAGCGCGCCTGTGGCGACGCAAAGAACCGACGATACTCATCCGAGGGTCTGCCCCCCTTTGCCTCACATTTGACTCCTGCTGGGGAGGAATCGAGAGAGGTTAGGCGTGGATTGCCGCCAGCTAAGGATTGCAATTTCAGATGTTGTTGTCAACGGGTGATGCTTTGCTCCCGTCGGTGGCGCTCATTTTTCCCGGAATCGGTAACTGCCGTGACTGTCGTAGTCGATTCCGTGCTTTTTCTTGAGCTCCTGGATGTAGCGCAGCTGACCTTTCGTGTGCGGGCTCGCGACGCCGTCGCCGAGCGGCTCGTTAGTGTGCAGAAGAATTTCTTCGAGACAGCTCGACACGCTCATGTGCTTATACTCGGCGAGATCGTAGAGTAACGCGGCGAGACGCTTCTCGAGTCGGACGGGCACGTCGACACGCTCGATCATGATCGGCTCGCCCGCATTGAAGAGCGGATGGCCGAACGACAGCGCGTAACCGTTCAGATCACGGACACCGTAATCACGAATTCCATAATCCCGGTCAGCGGGCTGCTCGATTATCTCGACGCCGTTTCCGCGATGATATTCGAAAAGCTCGTCAGCGTTTCCAACCATGAAAAACACGGATGCACCGCTCGGGCTTGGCGCTGCTTTCTGAAGGAACATCTGCACGTTCCCGATATTCACACCCGCAAAAGTCGGCGGATCACCATAAGTGAACGACACTTCAAAACCGAGCTTGTCTCGATAGAACTCGGTTGCTGCGATCAGATCGTTTGCTGAAAGCGTGGGATGAACCTGATCGCATTCGATCGCAGGCTTCTTCGCCATCACACTTTCAGGTATCGCGTCCGAATGACGTCGCAGTGATGGGTCACGTGTCCCGCGCAAATGTAGGCGAGGCCGCGCACCGTAAACGGATTTCCACTCGCAATGCCGCGACGCTCCCACGCCTCGGGCGTCAGGTTGTCGAAAAACGCGAGCGTGGATTCACGAATTGCGCGGAACTCATCGATGTGACCAATCCAGTCACGATTGTCGGCGTTGGAATGCGCGACGGCTACGTCTTGATCCATGCCCGGCATCTCGCTGTCGAAACCGCGCGCAAACCAGAATGCTCGGCCTACAAAAACGCGCTCAGTGTCGTTCAGGTGACTGACGACTTCCCGAATGCTCCACTTGTCAGCCTCATACCGCTCGAGCGATCGCGCCGTGTCGATCCCCCCGAGAAAATTCAGAGTATCAACGAGCTGCTCTCGCAGGAGGACGCGAATATCCCCGTCGCCGACTTTGTTGATGTAAGTGAAGTAATAATCGACGGCATCGTCGCGAGTGGGGCGGGTAGTCGGCATTTGTCCTTCGGGTGCGGGTGATAATTGGAAACCAAACATTACCCGGAATTACGTTCCCGGAGCAAGGTCGCGATGTCCCCGGCTCCTCCACGAGACTTAGCATTCAATGGAACTGTGGAGACGAGTGCGAGGCGACGACGCCATCGATCATCCGATTCAGTCCACGAAGAAATCTCCGCGTCGCTTACTTGTCCCTTATTCCACGCTCGGCCGACAATTGTAACTCCGTACAGATCCACCGACGGCCAATCGGATAAGCCGTGCGCCATTTCTTCGACAAGCTCATCATCAACACGTGCGAATGCTGCTTTGTGCGAGGCAAGAGTTTCCCACGCGACGACGTGCTGTGCCCAACTGCCACCGGCGACTAGCATTCGAACGAACTGAATCACGGCGTCAGGCGATTCAGGTTTTAGCTTTCGTGCATATTCTCGCTGCACTGCGCGAACGGATGAAGCATCGATCCGGTTGAGGGCATGGAGATCGCGTTGAGCATCTCGCGCATGAACCGAGATCATGGATTCATTATCAGGGATGTTCATTCCAGACCGAACCGATGAAAATCATTCAGCATAAGTTGTATGAGCAGCTTCGCGCCGAGGGACACGAGACTCGGGAGCGAATCGCATCGATCATTAAACCTCTCGATGTGGCAAAGCTGAACGAACACCCGGAGCCCAACGGCTGGAGCGTAGGGCAGGTGCTGGAGCATCTCTGTGTTGCTGACGAGCTATATGAAGATTCTCTCAAACACATCCTCGCGACGGCGCCGAAAGATCCGACAGCGCAATTACGCGAGTGGAAGTCTTCGCTCATAGGCGGGTTAATCGCCGAGTCCCTGCTTAAGCCCAAACCGCTCAAGCGGCCCAAGAAGTTCGACCCAGGACCAACTCCGCGTGACGGCATTGTAGATATTCATCTGTCGCGCGAGCGAGAGTTTCTCGCTGCGATGGATCGATCGACGAACCTCGACTGGCGCTCACTCCGCGTGAAATCACCGGCGCTTCCTTCCTGGGCCCCAAGCATGAACCTTGGCGACGGATTCCGGATTCACGTCGTGCACCTGACGAGGCACTCCCACCAGATCGAGCGCCTCGCACAGCTATTGTGACGGCATCATTTGCGATTCTCGATCCGATTCTTCAACCGCGTCAAATCCAGCTGAGACTCCATTCGAAAAGCTGAGAACATCATTCGCGAAGTCATGTTCAACATCGCACCTGCATTGGCGGAATCCGATTTTGACCCCCGCGCGAGAGAATCAGGAATCGACACTGTAACATTGCTTATCACTCGCGTTGTCGCTCCGTCGGTGATCAGCGAGTCGCGGCGCGTACCAGCGAGCACGCCGGTGCTGTCGCGCACTTCAAGCGCGAGAAGCCGGTCTGGAATTACCGAGCTGACGACCCATCGGATGCGGTCCATCCGCCCTCCGAACGCTTTCGTGGGCTGCACTGCTATTGTGTCTCCCTGAACGAGCAGTCCATGACGAGATACGACGACCTTATTTCCGCGGGCCATCCAGGTGGAAAGCGAATCAGCGTTTGCGAGAGAAGCGAACACTCTGCTCGCCGGAGCATTGATCGTCACCATCGGCGCGGGGCCTGCCGCGACGCTCACCATTTTTCGATAGCCCCACCACATCGCAAGGGCGACCAAAGCGAGAATCACCAGGCATCCTTTCATCCATTTGGACATCCTCCCTCCATTGCGGGTGTCGGCGGTAACGATCCAGAGAATACATTATTATTTGTTCCGCTGCTTCGTTACATGAAATTCCAAATCTTCAGGAGGTACGATGCTCGATGACTTGAACTCCTCTACGCCGCGCCGCGGCTTCATCGGAAAAGTTACTGCTGCTGCGATGGGTCTCGGCGTAGCCGGGCTGGTTCCCGAAGGAGCAGAGGCAGCCGTCAGTCATTCAGCCGACGCCGCGCTTAACTCGTGGTTCGGAAAGTTGACAGGAAAACATCGAGTGGTATTCGATGCAACAGAACCGAATTCGGGATTCGCCGCGATCTGGCCGAGAGTTTATCTACTCACGATGGGTGGGACGTATCCGGGCGAGTCGGCTACCACGATGGTGATTTTCCGCCACAACGGATTGCCCCTCGCATTGAATGACGCTGTGTGGACCAAGTACAACCTCGGCGAGCAATTCAAGATCAACGCGGGCGACGCTCCGGCAACAAAGAATCCGTATGCGACGATCACCGGCTTGCCGCTTCCAGGCCTTGGAGTTGCCGAGCTCTTGAAGACGGGCACTCTCATCGGCGCATGCGATGTTGCGATGACTGTCTACAGCAGCGCGGCTGCTACGAAGATGGGATTGAAGGCGGAAGACGTGAAGAAAGAATGGATTGCCGGACTCCTGCCTGGTGTGCAGCTGGTTCCCTCGGGCGTAATGGCTGTTGCGCGTGCGCAGGAGCTCGGCGCTCAGTACATCTTCGCAGGATAAGCATAGTCGAGATTCAAACGACCCTGCCGTTTGAGCGTTTTGAGTTAACTGTTAGGTGTGTTCTGTTTTCGGAAAACCCTTCACCGTAAACTCGGAACGCTCAAACTGATCGTCGTTAAAAGACCGTGCACGTTGGCTATGCTAACAATACGGTCTCGTAATTTCGTATATACTCATCGACGCGCTTCCGATTGTATTGCATGATCGGTCTCGGATGATCGACTGCAAAAACACAATTGAACCACTCGTGTTTCTGATTCAGGCGTCGAAGGAATTCCGCATTCTCGCCGCGGCCGAGGACAATGACGCGATCGCGTCTGCATCCGAGCGCAATCTGTGACTCGACCGATGCAACGACAAACGGAGTTACTGCGCGCTCGAGCTTTGGATCATCGTAATAATTCAGATTGATCCCTTCACGAGTAAACCCGAGCGGACAAACCGCTGAGAGAAAGAATTTGCTGAAGAATTCCTTCGGACCGCCGAGGTGATTGATCACCGAGAAAATGAAGATCGACGAAAGCTCGCGCTTACGCGGAAATTCATTCGGAATTTCGCAGTCATCGGCCAGGGCAACGGGATCGGCGAATGTGATGCCGGTTAGCCCGGCGCCAAACCGGCCGGGATTAATGCCAAGTATGAGAGTCCGCTCGCGCTCGTCGGAGAAATACTTACCCAGAAATGCGCGGACATACTTGAGCGTCGTCGAGTTCTCGTAGGGATTCATTACAACGACGCCGCGCGGAACACGCGGCGCCTTCAATGACTTGTAGAATCGAAACGCGCGATCGCCGAACGTCAGAGAAGCTCTGCCCGTATTCCGCCGTACTTTCTCACCTTACGGGTCTGCCCTGGCTCAACATCACGCGAGTGGCTCTAAGAGATCCATCCGGACCCTTCGTAGTTTGTACAACCACGTTCGTTCCGGGTGTGAGCTTGCTATTTGTCAAAGTTAGCTGGGTGACCGTAACATCCGATGGAATGACAATTGTCTGGGAGTCGTTTTGAAATTTTACGGTCAACGAATTTCCGTTCTGCGCGCCCACGGTGCCGTTCGTCATTTGATTTCCTGCACCACCACTGCCTCCACCGGACACGGTGCCGTTGGTCATCGTACTGCCACCCCCGGGTGCAGCTCCACCACCACGTTGACCCATTGCGAAGCTTCCCTCGTTTGTTCCGCGCAACTTGTCGGGGAAGATGTGAATTTCACTCGCGCGCATCGTACCGTCCGCCTGTGGAGCGGAAGTGATTCCGACGAACGAATTGGGTTTCACATCTGAAAGCTTCGCGGGGACACGCGAGTACACCTCGAGCGGTGGCGAGAACGCAACGGTCACCTGGGTGCCTCGTGAGTCAACGACCAGCGTGGTATCACTCATACTCACTAATTGTCCACGTACTGAGTTTGCACCAGGTCGTGCACCAGGAGCATATGCGGGCTTCGATGAATCCGCCGCCGCCGCTGGTGCAGAGCTGGCTGTGTCATCGCTCTTCGAGCATGCGATGATGCTCGAGACGATTAGACACCCGATTACAAGTCGTTTCATAAAAACTCCTTCAAGTGGTTACTCGAGTTGGTGCCCACACGACGACGTCGAGCTGGCGCGCGAACGTTAAATGCGGTGATTGCTGCGGAAGAGTGATTCCCGCGGCAGATGCCATTGTGTTCAGCGTTACCTCCGCTTCCGCAGGTTGAAGCGGCCATGGGCGATGATGAATCTCGCAACGATATACGGTGCTGCGTGAGTCAACTGCGTAAAGACAGTATCGCTCGCTCAGGAAATGATCGAGTGATCCAGGCGAAGCGATCTCAACATTTCCGGCGGGATGATATCTCCCTGTAAACTCTGCGGATGGCGCCCCCGCATGTGACCGTCTGCTGCGATAATCGATCCCGCCATCTGCCGTTTTAGTAACGCTCATGTTCGCGCGATAGTACGGAAGGTGAAACAGAGCACGAGCGCCCTCGACGGCGAGGATGCTGCCCGCGTCGAGACTGAAAAAATAGACACCGGGTTTGCCCTCGAGTGTCACATACGTCCGGACATTGAGCTCCGGAAATTCAGAAACGGCGGGGAATGCAGGAATTCCCCTCGGTCGCAGGTGGCTCAAATAGAACGGAGTGATTGTTACCCATGTGGTTCCTTCGTGCGTGTCGAGCATCAACGACTTCGGCACCAGCGAGCGAAGCGTATCGGTTTTTACGGGCCAATGGGCGAAGAGAAGATTGTTCCACCTTTGGGCCATGATCCACGGCGCACTTGGAAGCGGCCACGGGCGGTGAGCGACTATCGGTGTTGGATCTTCCGTCCACTCAAACATGTCATGTGACTACAGCAATTCGCATCCCAGACTTGTTCACTATCGCCGCCGTGGACGCCATTGAAAAGAATCGAGTGACACTCGCCCTCGGTTGTCAAACTGAATCCCTTCGTCTTCAAGCAGCCGGCGTTGGGGAGTAACCCCGCCTTTTCGTGTGCTGATTGCGCCCTGCGCGTTGATCACTCGCTGCCACGGAACGCGCGTGCCCGCGGGCAGCGCATGGAGCGCATAACCGACGAGGCGAGGCTGACGCGGCAATCCTGCGAGGCGAGCGATTTGTCCGTACGTCGCCACGCGGCCTCGTGGAATTCGTGAAACCACAGCATGAATGCGTTGGTGCAAACCAGGGGACGCCACTGAATGGCTTAACTATCAGCGGTTTTTATCGCGGCCTGCGCGAGAATTTGACATCCCTCTAACTAAACAAAATCCGGGATGCAGCGTTATAGCCTAAGGCCGAAACGCCGCATCCCGGATTCTTTGTTACGCGTTCGATACCAGTCCTTCCTGCCGAGCAGCGTTCTGAGTTTCCTCCAGCGCGCGATGCGCAACCTTCTGCGCCTTTTCGCTCGTCTCGCGTGCAACTTCGCCTGCCTTCTCCACGAATGAATCACGCGCTTCGCCAAGCAGCTTTGCTTCCGCCTGTGTTGCCGGCGCGGCGAGGCCTGCTGCAATACCTGCTGCAATTGCAAGCACGCCTACCGCAAGCGGCTTCTCGTAAAACACGTCTTCCACTCGGCGGGCCTGACGCGTCCCTGTATTGGCAACACGATGTACGACGTCCTGCGCCTGCTCGGAGAAATCGCTCATTTTTTCCTTCACACCCTCGCCGACTTCGCTTGCGCGATCTCGCACTGAATCGATCTTGCTGGATTCGGGATTCTGCCGTTGCCAGTCGTTACTGGACCGCCCGTCACCCTGGCCGTAACCGTAGCCGGAATAACCCGAATAGCGAGACGATGACTGATTCTGGCTGCTGCTCCCATTGCTCCGATTCTTGAAGAGCCACGCCAGTCCGAATCCCGCTATTGCTGCGGGGATTGGATTTTCCCGAATTGTGCTCATGAGTCCGTTACCTGTGCCGCGTGCCATGTCTTCCACCCTCCCGATTGTTGCTTCACGAATGCTGTCCTTTACTTGCTGCTTCACATAATGCGGATTGAGCCGGTGTCCGATCTCATCGAGATCATTGCTGACTCGCTCCCGGGCGGCATCGATATCCGCCCGGATGACTTCGATCTCCGGCTGGGTCATAGAGGCTCCGAGTCGAATTCATCCCTTTGAATTCCGGACTCACGGAAACCGGCGACGGGGCGTTCTCGATCTCCCGTCCATTGTGCGCTCGACGCAGGGCCGCGATAACTGAATCCACCCTGTGTTTGTAACTGGTTCGACTGCTGTTGGCCCTGTTGCGACGATTTCAGAAACCTCGCGCCAAGTAATCCGATCGCGAATGCACCTGCGAGAAAAAGCGCAGGCTGTCGCCGGGCGAAGTTCTCGGTGTTGTGAACGATCTCATCGACATTCGTGTTTCTTAAATACTCCGATGCGCGACGGAGATGTTCGCCTGCACGCTCGACGTACTCGAGCGGTGCTTCGTTGTTCTGTTGGCGCAGCTGTTGACCCGACTGCGTAAGCGCCTGAGCAAGACTTCCGATCGTATCTGCCGCGCGTGTCTTTCCAGTCTCGACGCCCGTCCGCATCTGCTCGCCAATCTTGTGCTGCGCCGTGCTCGCCGCTTCCTGAACTTTCTGCTTCGTCTCTTCGACGACGCTCGTTTGACCGCCGCTCATCGACGACCCGGTGCTACCTGCCGCTCCAATTCCCGTGGTTCCAGTCGAGCCAATACCCGACTGAACATTCGTGTTTGTTTCCATCCTTCCTCCTAACCTCTCGATGGTGTCATTTGTGGATCGTTCGTGATGTCGCTCTTGAGATCCTGCAATTCGCGACCAGTCCATGCCGTGGTCTCGCGCACAGTCTGGATTGTCTCGCGCGGCTTGAGCCCTTTTGCCATCCGCGCGGCCGCGCCCTTCGCGAGCATCGCCGCGATACCTACTGCGATCGCTCCTACAATCAGGGACCACAGCGCGTAGCGTCCCCCAGTCATGTTCCCGAGTGCGATTATCAGGGCCGCTGTGAGTGCAAGCGCGCCGCATATAGCAAGCACAAGGGACACAGCGAAGCTCGCAGCACTTTTGCCGGCTGTTGCGCCGACCTCACTGAACTCTGCTTTTGCGAGAGCAATTTCCTGGCGAACGAGATCGCTGGTGTCGGTGCTGAGGCGTTTGAAGAGCTCGCCTAGTGACTCCTCTTCGAACATTCCACGCGGAGGCCCCGCACCATCGGTCGTCCGCGATGTTGCTCCATAAATCTGACTCTGCTGCATCCTGCCACCCCGTTGCTCAACGTTGCTGCCGATTCATTCATGTTTTGTGTAAGCGCATGAACGATACCAGTGCTAGCCGTTGTGCACGGATGACGCGTCATTAAGTCCGAGTCTCCGCACGAGTGGGTCATATCGGGGATCGTTTCTAATTGGCTCGAGCCGCGGATGTACGCGAAGTACAATTACTCCGGATGCATGTTCATCGATCGCCGTGTAGAGCCATTTGAAGGCCTCGTCGATGTTGCCAAGGTGAGCGTGCAGAACTGCAATCCCCCATGCTGAAACGACGCGAGACGATC
Organism: Gemmatimonadaceae bacterium; assembly: GCA_035525855.1. Lineage (GTDB taxonomy): Bacteria > Gemmatimonadota > Gemmatimonadetes > Gemmatimonadales > Gemmatimonadaceae > UBA4720. Next base: position 14,709 of record DATLDN010000172.1, on the reverse strand, counting down.
GAGCGGACTCCAGATCACTCAAAATCCGAAGTGCTTCGTCACGGTTGCCCATCGCGACAGCCAGATGCGCAAGTCCAAACGATGGGCCAGCAAGCCCGCCGGACAATCGCCGCCCCTCTTCGTATTCGGATCGAGCTTCCTCGAAACGCCCTAATGCCTCGAGTGACCGCGCAAGTCCAGTGTGCGCGCCGTCGAATCCGGAATCGAGCACGAGCGCCATCCGGTAATGAAGAATGGATTTCTCATAGTCGCGCGCGAAGTAGTAAGCGTCGCCGGCACCTGCGTACATCACCATCGAGAGTGGATCGAGACTCATCGATTTGTGCATCGATGCCTGTGCTTCAGTGTGACGACCCAGTGCGTAGAGCGTTCGGCCCAGAAGATTGTGTGCACCAGCGAGACCGGGATTAAGGTCCACCGCTTTCTGGAGTGCGCGGCGTCCACCAGACACGTCGCCGGTATGCGAGAGAATCAAACCCATCGACGCGTGTGCATCGGGAAGTATTGGATCGAGCTCGAGCGCCTTTCGCGCAGCCGCTGCAGCTTCGGGAACAGCTTCACTCGCCGGAACAACTCCGCGAATCACGCGGAAGATCAAACAGTCGGCAAGTGCAGTCCACGCGAGTGGAAACGTCGGATCTATCTCGATCGCCCGGCGCGCATGAATGAGTCCGATACGCAACGCTTCCGGTGCCGCAACGTAAACCGAATGCCGGCTCTTTAGAAACTCCAGATGCGCCTGAGGGTTAACCGGCGCGTACCGCGCGAGCTGAATTTCTTCCGCCGGAGTAATCTGAATCGAAATTTCGCGCGCGATTGTTTGCGCGAGCTCGCTCTGCAACCCGAGCACGTCCTCGAGCTCACGATCGTATCGGTCCGCCCAGAGAGTCGAATCAGCGCGCGCCGAGATCAGCTGGACGTTCAGACGAACACGGTTCCCGATCAACAGTGCTGACCCTTCGAGAACCGCATCGACATTTAATTCGCGTGCGACCTCGGGTACGGACAGCTGAGTCTGCTTGTACTTCATTGCAGATGTCCGCGAGATCACTCGAAGAGCTTTGATTTGCGCGAGGTCGGAGATCAACGTCTCCGTCATTCCGTCGGCGAAGTACTCCTGACTCGAATCGTTGGACACATTGCGAAAGGGCAGTACCGCAATCGAACGAACACCGGATGTCGGCGTGAACGTGAGAGCTCCGGACGATACGCCGTTGTAAATGCGACGCAGAGATTCAGCGACGACTGCCGCAGTCTGTGGCCGATTTGCGCGTTCCTTTTCGAGGCATGCAGCAACGAGTCGCTCGAGATCCTCCGGAACATCAGGCCGCAGCGATCGCAAAGGTGGCGGGGCATTGTTGATGATCGCGAACATCAGCGCACCCGCTCGATCTTTTTCAAAGGGACGCTCACCGGAAACCATCTCGAACAGCACGGCGCCGAGCGCGTAGATGTCGCTGCGTACATCGTCAGCTTCGCCGTATAGCTGTTCCGGCGCCATGTACGGCAGCGATCCGACGATCAAGCCGGGCTCTGTAATCCTTCCGGCCACAGCATCTTCAGAGAGAAGAACCGCTAATCCAAAATCGAGAATCTTCGGATTCCCATCGTTCGTGAGAACGATGTTGCCGGGCTTCAAGTCACGATGAAGAACCCCGTTGCGATGCGCGTTCTCTAAACCTTCAGCGATCGCAGCGGCGAGGCGCAGCACTTCATCGATCTGAAGCGGTCCCGCCGAGAGTCGCGACGCCAGCGTGCCGCCCGCGACGTATTCCATCACCAGATAGTCGTAACCATCCTGTGCATCGAAATCGAAAACAGTTGCGACACCGGAATGCGACAAGCGCGATAAGGCGAGCGCCTCGCGCCGAAAACGTTCGCGAATGGTGTCATCCCACGTCGCGGAACGGCGGATCACCTTAACCGCCACGGTTCTATCGAGATTCGCATCGTGTGCTTTCCACACTTCGCCCATTCCGCCTTCACCAAGGCGCTCGACAAGTCGGTATCGGCCGAGGGAGGATCCCGGCTCGATGGCTTTCAGCTCAATCGAGGTCAAACTATTTCCGTGGATGCCGGCTCCGGCGGCGCGCGTAGATTCATTGATCATCCGATTTCGCCGTTGAATCTATCGCCGTACATACAATGATGGATAACCCTGCCGCGTTCCCCACGCTGACGACCGAACAGCTCGCCCGCGTCGCGCGCTTTGGCCGAACACGAGCAGTAGCTGTCGATGACGTTCTGGCTGAGGCAGGCGCCCGGTATCTCCACATCTACGTCGTGAAGGGTGGAAGGATCGAGATCACCCAACCGTGGAAGGACACGGAACAGCTGATAGCCGAGCTCAAGCCGGGTCAGTTCTCGGGTGAGGTGAGTTTTCTCTCTGGACGCCGCATGCTTGTGCGCTTACGGGTAGTCGAACCCGGTGAAGTAATCGAGATCGATCGTGATGCATTGCTGGAGATGGTCCAGACCGATAGTGAGCTCGGCGATCTCTTCATGAGGTCGTTCATTTTGCGCCGGATAGAGCTGATCGAAAAAAATTTCGGCGATGTTGTTCTTGTCGGCTCGATGCACTCTCCGCAAACGCTTCGCATCAAAGAATTTTTGACCCGCAACGGCCACCCGTATACGTACCTCGATCTCGATCGCGACGAAGCTGCGACGGAAATGCTCGAGCAGTTTCACACGAGTGTCGATTACGTACCGGTGATGATTTGCCGCGGGCAGGTAATTCTGCGCAATCCGACGAACGAAGAGATCGCAGATTGCCTCGGTTTCAATGTGTCCATCGATGAAACGCAAATGCGCGATGTCATCATCGTTGGGGCAGGACCAGCCGGGCTTGCTGCGGCAGTATATGCGGCATCGGAAGGACTCGATGTGCTGGTCGTAGAATCAAGTGCCCCAGGTGGACAAGCGGGATCCAGCTCAAAGATCGAGAACTACCTCGGATTTCCGACAGGAATTTCAGGACTCGAGCTTGCGAACCGGGCGTACACTCAGGCCCAGAAATTCGGCGCGGATGTGATGGTCGCGAAGACGGCGAAGTCGATCACATGTGATCGAACACCTTACTCGATCGAGATTGACGGCGGGTCTCGTGTTGCGGGCCGCGCGATAATTATCGCGGCGGGCGCGGAGTACAGAAAGCTTCCGGTCCACAATCTCTCGCAGTTCGAGAATTGCGGCGTGTATTACGCCGCAACGCGCATCGAAGCGCAGTTCTGTGGTGGCGAAAGTATCATCGTTGTCGGCGGCGGGAACTCAGCGGGACAGGCTGCTGTCTTTCTCGCCCAGACGGCGACGCGTGTATTTCTGATCTGCCGGTCGAGCGATCTGGGGAAGAGCATGTCGCGTTATCTCGTGAGGCGAATCGAAGAAACGGCTAACATAGAGGTGAAGCTCAACACTGAGGTCGATTCATTTCACGGAGGCGACCACCTCGAGCGTGTAGGGCTGCGAAATAAAGTCACCCATGAGATAGAGACGGTGAACGTGCGCCACGTTTTCCTCATGACAGGCGCGATACCTAACACCAAGTGGCTGGACGGCTGTGTAACGCTGGACGCAAAAGGGTTTATCAAGACTGGCCCAGCGCTAACGCCTGAAGATTTGCTCGCAAAGGAATGGCGGCTTACACGCAAGCCTCACCTGCTCGAGACAAGTCTGCGCGGAGTATTTGCCGTCGGTGATGTTCGGGCAGACAATGTGAAACGTGTTGCGTCTGCTGTTGGCGAAGGGTCGATTGCGATTGCTTTTGTTCATCAGGTGCTGAACGAGTAATGGATTATTAGGTTCCGGAAATTCCCGGAAGATTTGCCCGAAGAAGTTAGCAGTTTGCGGGTTCGGAGATTTCAGTTTTTCGGTTCGGCGTTTTCCAGTCGCATTGCCGTGACGACGCATTACGCCTGTCTCTGACCATTGTCTCGAGGAATTCTTCGACGGAATCCACTTCAAAGACCCTGCGCCCGGTCCGTCCCCCAGCATTGCTACCGGAAACGCCGAACTGAAAAACTGAAATCTCCGAACCCGCAAACTGAGTGAACGGTCAGAAGCTTGACGTTATTCCCGATATTTCCCGCAGAATCTCTTACTAAGAAGGCGGGAGAAACCCACGCACCGCGTCGATAGTATCCGCTTCGGAGGCATTCTTGTCGGGCCGATATCCCTTCACACGCGCAAAGCGCAAAGCGACGCCGCCCGGATAATGTGGGCTGACCTGAACTTCGTTGAACGCAATCTCAACCACGAGCTCTGGACGAACGTGAACGATATGCCCCTCGCGACGAACTTCCCGCGCGAGAAATTGTTCGGTCTGCCATTTCAAGATCTCGTCGGTCATTCCCTTGAATGTTTTGCCGAGCATCACGAAGCCGCCCGTCTTCGGATCGCGTGCGCCGAGATGGATGTTGCTGAGCCACCCTTTCCGGCGCCCTGATCCCCACTCGACGGCGAGGACGACAAGGTCGAGCGTCCGCGGCTGCTTCACCTTGAGCCACGCTGACCCTCGCCGACCTGCAGCATATGGCGCAATCAACGATTTCACCATGACGCCTTCGTGTCCGCGTGACAACGCATTCGCCTGAAATTGAGCAGCCTCCTCGAGATTCGCAGTTACAATTCGTGGTACGCGCAGTGCTTCCGGAAGCAAACTGTCGAGGTGCTCGAGTCGCGTAGACAATGGCTCATCCATGATGCTTTCGCCGTCGTGGAGCAACACGTCAAAGAAGATTGCATTCAGCGGGAAGTCGGCGCGCATCTGATCAGCGTCAACGCGTTTGGTGAACCGCTTCATTGTAGTCTGGAACGAATGCGGTCTTCCCTCCGGAGACAGAGCGATTACTTCACCGTCGAGTATCAGCTCGCGCGACGGAAGCTTTCTTACCGTCTCCACGACTTCCGGAACTGCGTCTGTAACGTCATTGAGATTGCGCGTATAAACCGCCACGCGATCTCCGAGCCGGTGCACTTGTATGCGTGCTCCATCGAGCTTCCACTCGAGCGCAACTGAAACATTATCGCTCATTGCCTCGGCAACTGTCGGGGCCGAATCGGCGAGCATCGGCTGTATTGGCCGGAATAGCTGCAGCTGGTATTGCGCGAGTCCCGCTTCACCTTCACTCAGCGCGGCTTGCGCAACTACACCGAGATCGCCGGCCATCATCGCCGCCCGCCGAACCTTGTCCGAGGGAACTCCAGAAGCTTTTGCAATCGCTTCGAGCAGCAGTCCCTCGAGCGCACCCTGGCGTACTTCCCCGACAATGAGATTACCGAGGAAGTGCTGCTCATCAGTTGTGGCGCGTGAGAAGAGCTCGTTGAGTAAACGCGTACGCTCGGCGGTTGAATTCTTTCCACGAATGGAGGGCAACTTCTCGAAAACCTGATCCACATCGCGCAGATCGAGCGAGGCACTGGTTGCTGGCGGACATTCGTGCGCGCGAGCAACAGCAGCCCATCCCACGCCGGTCCGTCCCTGGCGCGGCCAGCCAGTTAGAAATCCAATGGCAATCGGAGCATCGTCAGGAGACAAAGAGCGAAACAGATCTGCGAGCTTTGCGATTTTATCCAGTCGCCCGGAAGTTGCCGCAACTGCTGACGACACGTTTACGAGCTCTTCAAGCATCATCAGAATGCGACTCCGATTATTCTAGTAATCACTCTATCAGACGGAGATCATAGTGAATAAACGCCCATGTTTGTTAACGCTGCTGCTCTCGAGTTTTCTTTGCGGTGCCGTCGATGCACACGCTCAATCGCCGACGCCGGCAGTGCGAGATGGTCAACATGATTTCGATTTCGAGATCGGCACGTGGAAGACGCATCTGCGCCGTCTCATGCGTCCGTTATCCGGTTCTAATACGTGGGTCGAATACGATGGAACCACTGTCGTTCGAAAGGTGTGGGACGGTCGTGCTAATCTTGTCGAGCTCGACGTAACAGGCCCGCCGGGCCACATCGTCGCATTGAGCCTGCGACTCTACAATCCCGAATCGCATCAGTGGAGTCTCAATTTCTCGAACAGCGCTGCAGGGACAATGTCTATTCCGACGATTGGCGAATTCAAGAATGGCCGAGGGGAGTTCTACGATCAGGAAACGTTCAACGGGCGCGCAATTCTGGTGCGATTTATCATCTCCAACATTACGAAGAATTCGGTTCATTTCGAGCAATCGTTTTCTGACGATGGCGGCAAGACGTGGGAGCTGAACTGGGTTGCGGACGATACTCGAACGGGCCAAGCGCCCCGCTGAACGGCTCAGTCAGAGCTACGCGTCGCCGGATCGATCATTGGCGGAGTTTCAGCAACGCCGGCCACCGACTCAGCGGGCTTCGGTTTTTTCGCCGATGATTGGCCGGCGCCCGCGACGAGGAATGTCACGGTGTCCCATGCGTTGTGAATTCCAATGAACAGCAGAAGCAGATTCATTCCGCCGATGAAGAACAGCGAGACCGTGCGATGCGGGTCGAGCGTAAACGCCGCGATCAAAAGCACCGTGTATGCGACAAACGGCAGCGTGATGTGCCAGATCCAGTCTTCCATGACGGGACGATAATCCTGGACTCGAAAAGTTCGACGAAGTACGAGGACCGCGTAGCCCAGCCCCCACGTCGCGATCACGCCGAGACAAATTGCCGCGCCGTGTACCGTCGGCCACGGCGAGCTGAGCATCGCAGATGTGAGAAGTACGACACAGAAGTGAACGATCGTCGGAGTAGCGAACGTATCGATCGTTGAGAGATTCGCTTTTTCCTGAGTGTCCGCGATCAGCGCAATGACGACGAACTGTAAGCCCGTAAGCGCACCGGCCGAGGAGCCGATGATTACATAGAAGCTTTCCCACGCCGAGAGAACGCTGCTCGCCTCCTGCATTCGCGAAATTTACTCTAGGCAGGCATTTCCGCCGGACTGCGCTATGCGACGAGCCATTTCCGAAGAATTGCGCTGGTGTGTACCCGAGCCTTTAGACGATGTAGCGTTTGATAAAGTCCGGTCTCCGCCCGCACTAGTAATACGTACTCGGGTAAAGCGCCCTTCGCTTTCGCCACCTTGGCCGATTCGCGAATGAAGTCGTTGAGAAACGACGGATCCCCGAAGTCGAACGGAACCGAATCGTTCTCGATCCGAGGAGGATAAACACGGGCGTAAAAATTTTCAGACATGCTTGCGAACGCTGCATGCGCCGCCTTGCTCAACTTCATGTGGCGTTCATTGTATCGCTCCTCGAGGACTCGGCGGAAATTCGCCGAATCACGCGGTCCCTCGTAAAGAAACATTTTTCGGAGATTCGCAACGAAGCTCGGCTGGAAATATTTCACGCAGCCAAAGTCCACGAGCCCAATGGTGCCGTCGTTGCGAAACAAATAGTTGCCCCAGTGTGGATCTGCGTGGAGCGCGTTCATCTCGAGAAACTGAAAGTAGAACAGCTCGAACAGTCTTTCGCCTACCAGATCGCGTAGTTTGCGCGCTGGGCGCTTCGCAAGAAAAGCGTCGATGTGTTCCCCGCGTACAACCGACATCGTGAGAACCTTATCGCTCGAGAGCTCGCGATGAATCTGCGGCACTTCAACGTACGGCAGCCGTGCGAGGCGCGCTCGAAAAAATTCTGCGTTGTCGGCCTCGCGGACGTAATCGCATTCGGCGACGATCTGCTCCTGCAGCTCATCCAAGGCAAACTCCGGAATGTGATGCGACAATTGCGCGGGCTTCGATGCTGCGCGAAACCATTTGAAGTCGCTCTCGATTGCGTCGCGGATTCCGGGATATTGAATCTTCACGGCGACTTTCTCGCCGGATTTCAACACTGCACGATGCACTTGTCCGAGTGATGCTGCAGCAAATGGCTTTGGCGTAAACGAGCGGTACGCTTTCTCCGGCTCGACACCCATGTTCGCTTTGAAATGCGCACTTACGAGCGACGGGTGCATCCCGGGTGCCTTCATCTGAAGCGTCGACAGCTCGGCGATGGTTTCCGGCGGAAGAAAATTCGTATGCAGGCTCAGAGCCTGTCCGAGTTTCATCGCCGGGCCTTTGAGTGCGATCATGCCCTCCGTGACTCGCCGTGCGGCTCTCGTGTGCGTCGCTCCGAGCTTTTTTTGCTTTTTCTCTTTCGTGAGAAATGCGCTTTGAGCGAGATAGCCGAGATAACTTCCGCTGACGCCTGCGCTCATTGCCGCCATGCGAAGTGCGCGGCGTGCGGGCCCGTCGCGCGAGCTCATGCGATCGTGCCCTTTCTGAGGAAAGACACTCCGAGATGCAGCGACCGGTCGAGAAAAGCCAGTGTGTTCTGCTTTCGGGTCGACGAGTCGTTGAGCCAATAAAGCAGCAGGCCAAGGTAGTAAATCCAGAACGCCTGGGGCGCGATCCAGGCAATGGCGTTTTGCCCGCGCCGGGGGAGTGATTCCTCGATCAGCTCCTGTACGAACGCGAGATAGCGCGTTCTTAGCGCCATCGCCTGAAAGCTGAAGCCGATTTTCGATGTTGGGCGGAGCGCCTGGACGAAGGCGGCCCCAATGAATGTCTCGTACGGGGCGAGGTATTCGATCTGACTTTGCACGAGAGCGAACAGCTTCTCTTCGAGTGATGCTTTTCGAAGGGATTTGCGCTCCCGGACCGTGGCAATTGCGTGGTCGACCTCGAGCTCGAAGAAGTAGAGCGCAATGTCTTCCTTCGTCTCGAAGTAGTTGAAGACAGTCCCTTCGGCGACGCGCGCGCGCTGGGCGATTTGTTTAGTCGTTGTTTTGTCGAATCCTTTGCTTTCGAACAGGCGAAGCGCCGCCGTGACGATTCGCTGGCGGGTCGTGTCCTTGTTCTGTTGGCGGCGGCTGGGAGCTGCCTTCTTAACCGCTCGCTTGCGAAGAGGCATTCTAAGAAAAGTTGAGTATACTCATAAAATAGCTGAGTACACTCACTATTGCTATCTGACGGGCGCGCGGCTCCACGGACTACCGATATCATCTCGCCACGCACGCCATCCGGGCGGAAGGTCAGCAACTTCGGCGACGGTAGGATCGAGCTTCAGTATCGAGCCAAGGCCGACGACCCGCGCATCATCACTGTTATTTGTAGTTCCACACAGGAACTGGAAGTCACATTCTTCCTCGTCACGTGTCACGAGAAGGATCGGTCGGCGCCGTTCTATTACGTGAACCGTGGTGATGCAAGCAGTATTCGGTGTGTCTTCGAAGGGCCAATCGGTTGTCATCTTATCTTTCACCCAACGTGAAGAGTCTAGGGAGAATAAGAAGTCTACTCGCGCAGCAGAAAGTGACGAGCCGCCAGTTGGTTGAGGAGGCGTTGGCCGCCATCAACGACCGGAACGGAGAGGGCTCACGCACATTCCTCAGGGTCTACGACGAGGAAGCACTCGCCGCAGCTGATCGCGCGGATGCGAAGCTGCGGAGCAGTTCGACAGCGGCCCCACTTTGCGGAATCCCGATTTCCATCAAAGACCTGTTCGATGAAGCAGGCGTCGTCACGCTCGCAGGATCTACGGTTCTAATCGATTCTCCGCCTGCGAAACGTGATTCGACGGTCGTAACCCGGCTGAAAAATGCCGGGGCTATCATTGTCGGTCGCACCAACATGACGGAATTCGCGTACTCTGCGCTCGGCATCAACCCGCACTACGGAACACCAAAAAACAAATTCGATCGTGCCGGCGGCCGCATTCCCGGCGGATCGACATCCGGAGGTGCTATCTCGGTTGCAGATGGGATGGCCGCGGCGGCAGTTGGTACCGACACGGGGGGATCCGTTCGCATACCCGCTGCGCTCAACGGGCTTGTTGGTTTCAAGCCGACCGCGCGACGCGTACCGGGCGACGGGGTCTTTCCACTCTCGACTACGCTCGACTCGATCGGACCGATCGCGAATAATGCTGCTGATTGCTTGTTGCTGGACGCGATTCTAACCGATGAAGTCAGCGTTACGCCCGTCCATGAGCTAACCGGACTCACCTTCGCAGTTCCGCGATCAGTGGTTCAGGAAGATCTGTCGCCCGCGGTGGCGACCGCATTTGAGACTGCGCTAAAAAAATTGTCAGGTGCGGGAGCGAAAATTACGGAAATTGCAATGAAGGAGTTTACGCGTGCGGCCGAAGTAAATCCTCGGGGTGCAATTTCGAGCTATGAAAGCTGGAAATTGCACGCTCAGTGGATTCGACAACGGCGCGAGCAATACGATCCACGTGTGCTAGCAAGAATTCTTCCGGGCGAAGCAATCACGGATTCGGCGTACCGACAGATTCTCAAAGCACGAGACGTTTTCGTACGCGACGTCAGTTCTGCTGCCGAGGGATACGACGCGTTGCTCATGCCGACCGTACCCGATACAGCGCCGACCATCGCCGAAGCAACGAAGGATGATGAAACATATTTTCGGATCAACGGTCGAATGCTGCGCAATCCATCCATCGTAAATCTCTTCGACGGTTGCGCGCTATCTGTGCCCTGTCACCATAAGGGGGATGCACCGGTCGGTCTGATGATCGTCGGTGTTCAGAACGCGGACCGACACATCCTGAGCTTCGGACCCGCAGTTGCGAAAGTTGTTTTCGACGCGGAGACGGGCGACGACGTCTAGATTCCGCCGATGCGAAAAACTGCAGAGAAACTGTTAGCTGAGTACGGGACAATCGCTGTCGTCGTGTACTTTGTGATTTTCTTTCTGGTGCTCTTCGGCTTCTGGGCGGCAATCTCGTTCGGGTGGAAACCGTCGAGCGCTACAGGAACCGTAGGAGTTTGGACCGCAGCCTACATTGCGACCAAGCTGACGCAGCCTCTAAGAATTCTTGCGACTCTCGCGATCACGCCGCTCGTCGCGAAAGTCTACGACAGAATAACAGGAAAAAAGGCGAGTTAGCTCAGTTCGCCTTGCGCGCCCGGTACATCGCGGTGTGCAGCGCCTTCGCACTCACCATCACCGCACACAGACCACCATGCTGTGCGATGTTCACTACTTCGCTTTGCGACGCTCGAACCATCATCGCCACGCCAAAGTGACTTGGTGCCAATCCCATCACGACGTTGAACGGCTCGAGACTCACCTGTCCCGCGTCGTCCATCACATGAAATGATTTCACGGGGATGTGCGCAGCCTTCTGCACGACCCATCGGTCCGTATCATCACGCACAGCGAACTCGATCGCTGATTCCCACTGCCCCTGATCCGTGGTGTGGCCCACCACGACGCCCTCGCCGCCATATGAGCGATTTGGCTTGAGAACGAACGACGCGCGATCCTTTCGAATGAACTCGAGCAGATCGATTTGATCTTCATCCGGCGACGTGGTCTTTCGATCAGACACGAGACGCGTCCATAGAACGTGCCGCCGCATGACGCTCTGCTCTTCCGCGGTGAGGAATCGATCTGCAATCGCCGGATCAGTCACTACCTCGAAGCAGCTCTTCTGATCGAGCTCTGCCGCGATCGACGACACAACTCGATTCTGCTTGAGTAGTGCACGCATTGGCGCGATGTCTATGCCTTCCTTGTCCATGTCGATAAGGTCGAGCACACTCGCGTCGCGGTAGGCGAGATCTATTTTCGTGTCGCCGTAATACACTTCATCGCCGCGCAGTCGCAGTTCACCCGCGTCTGCATGCAGCAGCGTAGTTCCGTAATGCTCCTGGTAGTATTCGATGACGCCCTGCATTTCATCGGGTCCGTCTATCGAATACTTCGGATCGACGAGCACGATCTGCCCTTCGGGACGACCGATTGCGTCGAGATGCTCCAGCAAATCCTGAAGCAGTAATTCGCGAATGTCTTCGGCGAGCTGAAGGCGAATCGTCGAATCCTGCGCCAGGAGCGCTGGCACTACGAGATCAGCAAGTACTTCCATAGAAGTCGGCGCCATGTGCAGGCCGCCTATTCCCGTAAGATTCGGCTCGAGGAACTTGATCGAATCCTTCCACTCGGCGATCGAGTAATCGACAACTGCATCGAGCCGGCTGAACATGGGATTCGCTTCGCGATGCGCGGGTGTCCAGCACTCGCGAATCCATTCTTCCTCTAGCGGAGTTACGCGTAGAATCTCGCGAACCTCGGGCGACGAAAAATAAAGATCGGGCAACCGCTTCATGCAGTTGAGCACTGTCTGCGAGACGTAGTGCGTGTAACCGAGTTGATCCGGCCGAAGTGTGATCGGGCAGGGAAGCAGTGTGATGACTTCATCGACGCCATCGCGCTGGTAAATCAGGTGTCGCTCCTTTGCCTCGCGACGAATCGAGTGCATCAGCTCGACGATTTCAGCCTGGGGAATCCGGTCGAGAGCGTCCTGTACGCGAGTGGCGAGCTGGCGGCCCTGGAGGCCGATTTCTTCAGAAGGAGTCAGCATGCGTCCGTAGTAAAAAGAATGCGCCGGAAGGCGAGCGGGCTTATTCTACTGCCGGGCCAACGAGTATCAACTCTCTCTTCGTACCAATCGCATATCGAAATGACACCTGAGAACGCTTACGCGGAGCTTGTTCGACTATCGCGCGAGGAATCTGTGCTGTCGTCGTGCGTGGACCTCCTGGACTGGGATCAGGAGATCTACATGCCTCGCGACGGTGTTGAACATCGCTCGGAGCAGACTGCTCTCCTCGCGGGGATTGTTCACGATCGTGCGACGAATCCGCGCTACGGAGAGCTGCTCGATGCACTCGAAGGGTCGGCGCTGCTGAGCGATCCTGAAAGCGCCGAGTCTGTGAATGTGCGCGAGCTGCGTCGGGGATATGATCGTGAGCGTCGCATTCCGAAGCGGCTTGTCGAGGAATTAGCGCGCGCGACATCGCGTGCTTCGAAGGTTTGGGCAGAGGCGAGGAAGGAGGATGATTTTAAATCGTTCGCGCCGTGGCTCGACAAGGTGTTCGCGCTGTCTCGTGAGGAAGCAGATGCTGTCGGATACGAAGGGACGCGGTACGATGCTTTGCTCGATGATTTCGAGCCGGGTATGACCACGGATGTACTGGCTGCACTTTTTGCGCGTCTTACTTCCGAGCTGATTCCGCTGGTCGATTCATTGCGTGGACAGTCTGCAGACGATGAAAACGTTCTCGAAGGTGATTTCCCGCTCGACCGACAGCATGTCTTTGCGGATTCGATTGCTGCTGCAATTGGTTTCGATTTCGAAGGTGGACGGCTCGATCTCGCGCAGCATCCGTTCTGCACGCAGATCGGTCCCGGAGACGTGCGCATTGGTACGCGGTATTACCAGGATCACGTTGGTCGCGGAATCTTTGCGTGTCTCCATGAGGTCGGCCACGCGCTGTACGAGCAGGGTCTCGATCGCTCGCAATATGGAACGCCGATGGGTGAGGCAGTTTCGCTCGGTGTTCACGAGTCTCAGTCGCGGCTGTGGGAGAACCTTGTCGGCCGCAGTGAAGGATTCTGGAAGCATTTCTATCCGCAGCTCAAGAGCACTTTTCACGAATCGCTCAACGATGTTTCGCTCGATGCGTTTCGTCGCGCGGTCAATCGGGTCGAGCCTCATTTGATTCGCGTCGAGGCGGATGAGGTGACGTACAATCTTCACATCATGATTCGTTTCGAGCTCGAGCGCGCACTACTCGATGGGAATCTTGTTGCAGCCGATGTTCCCGGGGCTTGGAACGAGCTCTATGCGAAATACCTCGGTGTTACGCCGGAAGATGATCGCACAGGTTGTCTTCAGGATATCCATTGGGCGGATGGATTGATCGGATATTTTCCGACGTACACGCTGGGAAATGTGTTCGCGGCTCAGATTTTCGCCGCGGCCGAGCGTGCTATTGGTCCGCTCGAGGATGCATTTGCCGAAGGAAACTTTCTCGATCTTCGTCGCTGGCTTGGCGAAAATATTCATCGCCATGGAATGCGTTACAGATCGAAGGAAGTTATCGAGCGAGTAACCGGCAATGCTCCGGATCCGTCAGCACTGATCCAGAACTTATCCTTACGTTATCGCACAATCGGCTGAAGGCTCTACTCTGGCGGTTAGGCCCTCAAACCCGCGCTGGTTCTTGGGAGCCATTCGCCGCGCCCTTCGCGGCCAACGACAGCGTAATCGTCGACAATTACTTCGCCGCGCGAAAGCGTAGTCCGGGCAAAACCAGCAAGATCCCAACCCTCGAACGGCGACCAATCCGCATTCGTCTCCATCGTGTCACAGCTAACAGTTCGCGTGGACGTTGGATGAATGATCGCCAGGTCGGCATCACTGCCGACCTCGATGGTTCCCTTGCGCGGATGTAGTCCCATGATCTTTGCGGGATTGGTGCAGAGCTTGGACACCATCTCCTCGATCGACAGACGGTTTTTCAAAACGCCGTGCGTGTATACCAGCGGCATCAACGTCTCGAGACCCGGCATTCCCATCGGAATCTTCGTCCAGTCGCCCTCCCACATTGACTTCTGCTCACGCGTGAATGTGCAAGTATCAGTCGAAACCACCGACACCTCACCGTCCTTCAATCCCTTCCACAAACGGTCTGAATCTTCCGGCTTCTTGAGCTGCGGGCAGCACGCGAAGAGATGTCCGTCTTCGCCTTCGAAGCAGCGGTCATCCAGAACCAGATACTGCGCACAGGTCTCGGCAATGACTGGCACTCCGCGCTTTTGGGCAGCTTTCACAATGTCAGTGCCTTCCTTCGTTGACATGTGCACGATGTACAGCTGTCCACCCGTCACTTCGCTCCACATCACGACGCGCTGAATCGCTTCGGCCTCGACAAAATTCGGAC
>DATLDN010000162.1:0-4625 GCA_035525855.1 Gemmatimonadaceae bacterium | reverse complement strand
TGCACATTGCATCCGCGCTGAGTGTTCCCACTATTGGTGTGTTCGCTCCCGGCGAGCCGCATCGAACCTTTCCCCAAGGCGCAGCACCCTGGCGAATAATCGCCCGCAATACGCCGAATGAAATCAGGGCGAGAGACATTCTTTCAGAAGCGACTACACTGCTCAAATGAGTGTGCGAATAGCACCGCGCGCGAAGCGCGCGATCGTCGTTTAAAAAATGGGGAACCTCCCGATGCGTTGAGGGGAGGGTGTGGTGATGCTGAGCGTAGGGCGGTTGTTAGAGAGCTTTATGGCAGTTTTGCATGACTATCCCGATCCAGGCTCCGCGAATTGAAGCTCGTGAATGCAAAACTGTCATTGGGCTCACTAACAACCGCCCTACGCTCAGTATCACCCGCACCCGACCGGGGCGAGAAATCAACCGAGCGCCTTAAACTTTCGGACAACTGGTAGAGTGATCCGATCAATCTCCGCGAGCATGTCCGAAGTAAGCGTTACGCCTGATGCCCCCGCGTTATCATCCACCTGACTCGGGCGACTCGCTCCGACAATCGCAGAGGATACGTTCGGCTCACGGAGCACCCACGCAAGCGCGAGCTGAGCGAGCGTAATTCCCGCACCATCCGCAATCGGTCGCAGCTGTTGAACTGCCTTCAGCGTGCGGTCGCTAGTCAGTCGCTCATCGAAGAAATCGTTCATCTCCGGACTGGCAGCGCGAGAATCCTTTGGCGGCGGAGCGCCGGGTAAATACTTTCCGGTCAACACACCCTGCGCGAGCGGCGACCACACGATCTGACCAATGCCGTTCTTTGCGCAAACCGGAATCACTTCTTTTTCAGGAACACGCCAGAGTATCGAATACTGCGGCTGGCTCGACACGAACTTCTCGACTCCAGGCATGTTTAGCGCTGCCTGAATTTGATCCGCAGTCCACTCGCTAAAACCGATGTACCGCGCTTTTCCGTCGCGAACAACTTTGCTAAGGGCCTCCATCGTTTCCTCGAGCGGCGTGTTCTTGTCATAACGATGACACTGATACAGATCGACATAATCGGTGCGGAGTCGTTTCAGCGAGGCATCGATCTGCTTGTAAACCTGCGGTGCTGAAAGTCCGCGGTCTTTCGGCGTCATCGGGAAAAACAACTTCGTCGCGAGAATGTACGACGATCGATCGCGCCCCTCTAAAGCTTTTCCAAGAAAAGATTCCGCTGAGCCGCGACCGTAAATATTTGCGGTGTCGATGAAGTTGATCCCAACATCGAACGCACGATTCACACACGCGATAGCGTTGCTGTCGTCGACACCCAGGCCATACGTGAGCCACGATCCGAGAGAAATCTCGGACACATGCAGATCACTGCTGCCGAGTTGACGGTATTTCATGGCGCGATGGGATGCAGAAATCGCGCTAGCTCAATACTCGCCTGCTCGGTACCTTAGTCGCGCGCAAAGACAGCATTGCACTCGGGTGGAGGCACCTAATGCGGAAAGTGTTGAAGTGGATCGGCTACATCCTTGGTGGGCTTGTCGGGATTGTGTTGATCACGCTCGGCGTGGCGTACGCGAAGACATCGTCACGCATGAATCGAACGTACCCCACCGAAGTCACAGCCGTACCGATCCTGACGGATTCGATGTCACTTGAACGTGGACATCACCTTGTAATCGCTGTCGGGAAATGCGTTGCCTGCCACGGCGACAATCTCGCCGGAAAAATGGTGGCCGATGATCCTGCGTTCGGCACTATCTGGTCGTCGAATCTCACGCGCGGCAAAGGCGGAGTGGGAAGCACTTACGAGGATGCCGATTACGTGAGAGCAATCCGGTACGGCATACGCAAAAACGGTACGCCCTTGACCTTCATGCCGTCCGAGGCGTTCACTCACTTTAGTGACGCAGACCTCGGCTCAATCATCGCTTATGTAAAAAGCGTTCCGCCTGTCGATCAACAAGTAGTGCCACTGCGCATTGGCCCCATTGGACGAGTTGTCGCCACGCTCAACGCGAGTTTCCCACTCGCTCCGGCAGAACAGATCGATCGCAACGCAGACCGCTCGCCAGTTCCAATCGGCGTCACAAAGGAGTACGGCGACTATTTACTGAAGACCGGCGGATGCAAGAGCTGTCATACTCCGACGCTATCAGGCGGGCAAAAAATTGAAGGCGTCATGTCCGCAAACCTGACTCCGACCGGGATCGGCAAATGGACAGAGGAAGATTTCTTTAAAGCACTGAGAATGGGAGTTCGACCCGACGGTCGGATTCTCAGTGCCGCAATGCCGTGGCCTTACACAAAAAATCTCACGGATGATGAGATCCGCGCGATGTGGATGTATCTGCGGACGCTTCCACCGCGGGCAACGGGGGAGTAACAGCGCGCTGAAAACTTCCTGATACGAGATCGTCGATTCCTCCATCGCCAGGACGATCCGCGCTGTCCGTCGGTCGTCTCTCAGACCGCACGAGATAACCGAGAAGCGGTGGAGTAATCAGCGTCGTTGCGAGAACCATGAACGCAACGGCGCTGAACAGACGCGGAGTGAGTGCAGCGCTGGCCAGACCCATCTGCGCGAAGATCAAGCCGACCTCTCCGCGAGGGATCATCGCAACGCCGATAAGAAATTTCCGCGCGCGAATCCAGAACGGCGCATACCCTGCCGCGACTTTTCCAATCACACCAACAGCCAGCAGCGCCGCTCCAATCGCAACGGCTCGAGGATCTCGAAATATTCCAAGATCCACCGCTGCTCCAACTGCGGCAAAAAATATCGGAGTGAAAAAATGTCCGATTGCAGTTGTCGCCGCTTCGATACGTTCGCGCTGCGGCGTGCGATGAAGAATCAACCCCGCTGCAAACGCACCGATGATCGTAGCCGAGCCGGCAACGGTCGCAAGCCATGCAAGCAGAAAAGCAAAGGCAAGTCCAGCGATACCCAGGATTCCTGTCTGTTCAACACGATCGATGAATCGAAAAAACGGCGGAATGATCAGACTGCCTAGAATCAGCGCTGCAGCGATAAAGCCGACAGCAACGCCAGTAGTCAGTGCAATCGCACCAATGCCGACTGAAGCACCACCAACAATGCCAGCGACAACAGACAGGATTATCAAGCCAATCACGTCATCGATTACAGCAGCGCCAAGAACGATCTGACCTTCGCGCGTGTTCAGCTGTCCAAGATCCGAAAGCGTTCGAGCAGAGATTCCAATCGAAGTTGCGGTAAGCGCAGCGCCGGCGACTATCGATGGAATTGTCGAAAGACCGAGCGCTGCACAAACGCCATACCCGAGCGCAAAAGGCAGTGCCACTCCAACAACAGCAACAGCGAGCGCCGAGCCGCCGACATTGAGCAGTCCTCGTACATCCGTATGCAGACCGATCTCGAACAACAGCACCATTACGCCAAGCTGCGCGAGGCTGTGAATCACCGGATCCGCAGGATTCAAAATTCCCAGCACGGACCCGCCGAGAAGAATTCCTGCGATCAGCTCGCCAACAACCGACGGTTGGCCGATCCGCTGAGCCAGCAACCCAAGTGTGGTTGCAGTAGCAAAAAGCGCAAAGAGAACCGCGGCGAGATGCGAGATATCGTGCTGGGTCATCACAATATTGAAGGTGTCAGATTCGCGCGTTGCGGCCTATTGAGATACGGCGACCCGAAGTAGCTTTTGTGGCCTGCACCAAGCCGATCAAATTTTCAGAAAACTGACGTACCAACGTTGCCAATGTTCAATCACGAACAGCGCCAGAGTAAGATAGCGCAGATACGCGCGCTACCTCCGATCATCAGATCTGCCGTTTCGGGCCTGAACGACAATCAGCTGGACACGCCTTATCGCGACGGAGGATGGACTCCGCGACAGGTCGTCCACCATGTCGCTGATTCCCACATGAATGCATACCTGCGCTTCCGATGGCTGGTCACGGAAGAAAATCCAACCATCAAGACGTACGATCAGGATCTATGGGCAGCGCTTCCGGATTCGACTCTACCCCTCGACAGCTCGATGAAGATCATCGACGGCCTGCACGAAAGATGGGCCGCATTTCTCACGAGCTTACCCGAAGAAGCATGGTCGAGAAACGGAATCCACCCGGAGCACGGAGAAGTGACGCTCGATGATCTGCTCGAGATCTATTCCGGACATGGTGCCCATCATGCCGGGCAGATCACCGATCTGAGGGCAAGACAAGGCTGGTGACGTAAAGTGGCGATCGAAACGCCCGACAACGAACTCGACAAAGCGCCCGAAGAAGCGCCAGACGAAGCTCGCACGTTCGTTGGATACTTCCAGCATTTTCCTCCGATTGCCGGCGCGCTCGTCGCAATCATCGGTGCATCAGTCTTAGCCGGATGGGGATTGAATATTCCGGCGCTTCGCGGCGCATTCGGAAACGACGCCACGATGATGCCAAGCGCAGCGGTGTGCTTTATCGTCGGCGGATTGGCACTCATTCTCGAAACGGCCCGGACGCCCCGACCGTGGGCGATTATTGCCGCACGGGTTCTTGCAGTCGCGCTGATTCTCATTGCGCTGACGACAGTCCTCGAGCATACACTCGGGCGAAATCTCGGACTCGATCTGATCCTGTTTCGTGATGAGGTAATCGCAACATCCCCGCA
>DATLDN010000137.1:0-18268 GCA_035525855.1 Gemmatimonadaceae bacterium | reverse complement strand
GCAAAGACTACATGCACTACGACATGGCGTTGAATGCCGATTCGATGAACATGACGACGCTCTCGCATTCATATCCGTCATTGCAGCTGAGGGGGAATTTCGCCGGTCCGGTAACAGTGAAGGGAACGGCCCCCGCTCTTGATGTAGTGACTACGCTTGCGGGTGCCGGGGGAACTATCTCGTACACGGGCCTGGTTGATGCCAATCTGCCGACGTATGGCGCGCACGGCACCGGAAGCGTCGCGAACCTGAATTTCCGAAGTCTCGTCGAAAATCCGAAAGCGCCTCGCACCAATCTGAATGGTCCCTACTCAGTGGATTTTGTTGGAGACTCAGTAGTAACAGGCACTGGCACTCTGAAGACATCGCTCAAAGGAACATTCGACCGGCTCGATATCGCCTCGTCGGATGCAACAGTGCGTGTCGACAAGGGAATGGCCTTCATCGACACGCTTGTCGTCCAAAGCGCATCGGCACACGCGAGCGCTGCCGGCTCTGTCGCAATGACAGAGAATGCAGGCACCGGGAAGCTTGGGTTTGTGGTTGCAATGGATTCACTGTCGGATGTGAAGCGATTTGTGAAATCGGCGACGAAGCTTCCGACCGATTCGCTGCGTGGAGCGATTCGAATTGCAGGCGAGGTGACCGGCGGTCCGAAGACGATGTCATTGAGTGGAACGGTCACCGGACGCGAGCTCGCTGCGCAAGGCAAAACCATTCAGGCAATCAGCGGAAAGTTTTCGCTTAACGATCTCGCGAACAATCCGAACGGCGTGCTCACCATTCGCGCGGATACTGTAAAGGCGGGTCCGCTTGGCTTCAGCTCGATCGATGCGAATGCAAAACTGGACTCGAGCGGACTTGCCGTATTCGATGCTTCGCTCGCGACGGGCAATGGCGTCGTGTCGAAGCTCAGAGGAACAGCGTTGCACTCGGGCGACACGACTCGACTGTCTCTCGATAGCGGACAAGTGACTGTGTCAGATGGCTCGAGCTATCGTCTCGACGCACCTGCGCACGTGATGCTCATCCCCAGCGGTGGGTCGCTCGATTCTCTCATGCTGAGCTATTCGAAAGCCCGGCTCGCAATTCGAGACGTGCGCCTTGTTGGAGATTCAATTCGAGGCAACGTGCGAACGGATAGCGTGGACTTGAGCATTCTCGAGGCATTTACGCCGGGAGTTCAAACCGCGCGCGGCGCACTGGTCGCGAACGTAGATGTTTCCGGAACTGTGAAGCAGCCGGTGCTCGTTGGTCAGTTCCAAATCACGGATGGATCGGCAACGCTGACGAACGTTGGAACGAAGCTGAGCCGGGTGAACGCTGACATTTCTCTCCAGCACGACACGGTGTTCGTGAAGCGCCTATCGACGGAGACTCAGCGCGAGCGTCGAGGTACGATGTCGGTTGACGGATACATCAGCCTCGAGCAGCCCTCGAATCCCTCGTTTGCGTTGAAGGCTGTTGCAGAAAACTTTCACATCATCGAGAAGCCCGGTCTCGCCTCTCTCGATATCTCTACGGATACGCCGCTGACGCTTCGCGGGTCGTACAAAGGCGCGACGGTGAGTGGCGCTGTCCGAGTAGATCGAGGCACGGTCTACATTCCTGAGCTCATCACCAAGAAGATTGTCGATCTGAACGATCCCGAATTCGCGGGGATCGTCGATACTCTTCTCTCGCGCGATCGTAAGCTTCTTCCTGAAACTCCGACCGATTTCGCGAGGAACCTGTCGCTGGAAAATGTGCAGGTGAACATCGGCGACGCGGTTTGGCTTCGATCTTCCGAAGCAAACGTGAAGCTCGGCGGGTCGCTGAATGTCACTCTCGGACCGAATCCGCAGACTGGTGAGCACTCGCAGCTCGCGCTCGAAGGAACCTTGAATGCGGTGCGCGGAACGTATCGGCTAAACCTCGTCGATCCGTTCGTCCAGCCGACATTCGACGTGGAAAGCGGAAGCCTGAGGTTCTTTGGAACACCGGACGTCAATCCAACGCTCGACATTCGCGCCATTCACACGATACGTCAGCCGAGGCAGCGTACGGCGAATGTACGAGACATTCGCGTTCGTGTGACGATCGGTGGCACACTCGAAAAGCCCGCCCTCGCGCTGGACAATCCGGATAATCTTCCGCTCTCACAATCAGACTTGCTGAGCTATCTGATAACCGGCGAGCCGGCGATCGCGCTCGATAACTCGACGGCGGAGTATCAATCACAGCTGGCATCGGTCGCGATTCGTTATGGTGGAAATCTTATCACGAACGCGATCCCCAAGAACGTTCTCGACATCGTCGAGCTACAAACCGCCGGGTACAACACGGAGGCGAGATCTAACGATCCGTACTACTACAATCTTCTCAACACGCGCGCCATTCTTGGAAAACAAATCGGCAATCAGTGGTTCATTGGCTTGAGCACGGGCCTGTGTGTCGTAAACGCGAGCAACTTCGTGGAGAACTTCGGTCTCAAGCTCGAGTATCGCTTCAACTCGATCTACTCGGCGCAGGCGGGCATCGAGCCGGGATCCAGCGATTTGACATGCGCGCGATCGAACGCGAGTCAGATTCAGCAGCAGACACCGCGGCAGTTTGGTTTCGACTTTTTCCGGACCTGGAGGTTTTAGTTTGGCCTCCGGCACGGCGCAGTTGCCAATGAATTGTTCGTTCGTCGCCTTTGTATGGCAGAGTCCCGCGAAAAAGACGCTATGATTTGCCGCGCCTGTGGCAACGAAGAGCGCGCATCCGAGGGTTACCCATGCTCCTCGTGCGGAACGTTCATTTGTGTTATCTGTAGCTTTCGCGGGGTTGTGCAGTGCAATAGGTGTTCACCGGCCAAGCCCGGCAGAGCGCCTAGTCCAACTCCTCCAACCCAGATACCCCTCATAGACTGGCCAGAGAATTGAGACGGATCGCAGTTCGAACACCACTTGCTCCGGTAATGGGGCAGCCCCGTGCAAGCGCAACACAGGAAACGCAAATACTTCACGGTCATTGTGCGATGGTACTCGGCGCCGAAGGGCGGTGGCTTCGAGTCCAATCCGCAGATGGTTATGAGGGATGGCTGCATGAGGGATACACACACCCGTGTGACGATGGAAAGAGTGTAGAGTGGGGATGGGACATCGAGACTGAGCTGTCGATGGGCTGCAGCATCCGCGATAAGAACGGCGCAACGCTCGATCTTCCTCTGGGTGCCGCCCTCGTTCGAGACGCGCACTGTATCGCTGGACGCGCAATGGATCGTACACGACGACGCGAGACATTTCCGCAGACCCCCGAAGCGATCGTTGCGTCTGCGACTGCGTTGTTTCAGGGAACGTATTACCAGTGGGGCGGCATAACGCCGTGGGGCGCAGATTGCTCCGGGATGCTGCAGAGTGTTTTCGCTCTACATGGGGTGCATTTACTTCGTGATGCGTGGCAACAGGCGACGCAGGGCGTGGCAGTAGAAGGCGGGCTCGACGAGCTCAAGGCAGCGGACCTTCTATTCTTTTCCGATCGCGAAGACGGTCACATCACACACGTTGCCATGTCGATGGGTAACTCACGTCTGGTGCATGTTGCAGTGGGGCGTGGTGGACACTGTCTCGAGTCGTTGGATCGACCCGATGATTACGTCGAAGGCCTCATAAGCCGTTTCCGGGTGGCGCGAAGAATTCTCGCTTAGCTCACCAGTGTGTTCGGCTGCAGCACACCAACCTGCACGTTGCTAACGAACAATCTCACGTCGGCTGTCGGCTCTCCGTCGAGTGAAACGCGCATGCTGTAAAGTCCAGCGGAGTTCAGCGGCAGATCGATCACCGCGATAATCGGCAGGTCCATCTCGAATGCGGGATTGGGGCCTGGCGCGACGTTCAGCTCTCCATCGGAAGACCACAGCTCCTCATCACTTGGACTCAGCCACTTGAACGTCAGTGTGTGGTGGCCGATGTCGTCCATCGATCCCTTCAATCGCAGAACGAAATGTGTTCGCGGATGAATTGCGGGGAAACCACCAACCTGCAGCGCATCGAATACGCCGAGGACGTTGAGCTTTCCCTCTTGTGAGAGGTTCGCGCCGTCGGCGAATACAGCGAATGAGATGTGCATGGGTGAAATTAGCGGTCGCGCACCGGCACTAGCTAGCTTTCGCGCAATGGTTGCAAGAGAGGAACACTCCACATTTGGAAAAACAGACGCACTGCTGGTACTGATGGCTACCATCTGGGCCGTCAATTTCAGTGTCGTGAAGTACGCAACCAGTGTAATGACGCCGCTCGCGGTTACGGGTATTCGTGTTGCAATGGCAGCGAGCGTTCTCCTCACTATCGCATTTCTTCAACGAAAACCCTGGCCACCGCGCCGCGACATTCTAGCGCTCATGATGCTCGGCGTCATTGGAAACGGTGTTTATCAACTTTTTTTCGTCGAGGGGTTATCGCGAACGAAGGTCGGCAACGCCGTGTTGATCGTGGCGGCAGCACCGGCATTTATCGCCATTGTCAGCAGGATCAGGGGGATCGAGCGTCTCAGGCATCGCACAGTAGCAGGAGTTGCACTTTCAATTTCCGGTGTCGCTCTCGTCGTGTATGGCAGTGCACGCAGCGATCATTCGACGGCGACGCTAATCGGTACGCTGCTCGTGTTCGGCGGTGTGCTTCTTTGGACAGTATTCACGGTCGGGGTACAACCCCTCGCGGTTCGAGTAAATCCAGTTCAGCTCTCTGCGCTGACAATGAGCGGCGGAGTTCTTCCTCTTCTGATTGCGACACCTCGCGCGATCGCTGCAACGGATTGGTCGGCGGTTGGACTTTCTGCCTGGGCGGCGCTGCTTTACGCGAGCGTTGTATCGATGGTCATAGCGTATCTGTTCTGGTATCGCGGCCTCAGGGTCCTTGGACCAACGAGGACATCGATCTACGGCAACCTCCAACCGGTAATTGCGATCATTGTGGCGTGGGTTTTTCTCAATGAAGCACCCACGATCTGGCAGGGTGTAGGAACAGGAACAATCATGACGGGCATTTATCTAACGCGATCATGAGAATCGTTCTCTTCGACATAGATGGAACTCTTCTGAAAAGTGGCGGAGTTGGTCGAGTTGCGATGGAGCGCGCGCTTACCTCTGTGTTTGGGTCCACTGGTCGTGCCGAATACCATTATGACGGAAAGACCGATCGTCAGATCGTCCGTGATCTCATGAAGCACGAAGGCTTTTCGGACGACGAAATCGACCGGCAGATGGATACGCTGCTCGGCGAGTATGTGTCAGGGCTCACGCACGAACTGGCATCGGGGACGCGCAGTGTTCTGTTACTTCCCGGCGTTGTAGATCTGCTCGATGTGCTCGAGCAGCAAGAAAATGTGGTGATTGGGCTGTTGACCGGAAACATTCAAGAGGGTGCAAGAGCGAAGCTCACTGCTGCCGGCATCGATCCGTCGCGATTCAAGGTGAACGCGTTCGGATCGGACCACGAGCATCGGCCGAAACTTCCTGCGGTTGCGCAACAACGTGCGCGCGAAGTTCTCGGAATTCATGTCGAGGGGAATCGCCATGTAGTGATTGGTGACACCCCGGCGGACATTCAGTGTGGTGAGGAGATAGGTGCGCGCGCAATTGGAGTTGCAACCGGCCGGTACTCGGTGGAAGATCTTGCGCGTTACAATCCATACGCTGTTTTCGATTCGCTCGCGGATACGCAGGCAGTGCTGGAGTCGATTCTGAATGCTTGAAGTCGAGCTCAAGAGTGTTGTCGACGACGTTCCAGCTCGTCGCGCGGCTGTCGAAGCAGCGGGTGGAAAGCTTGTGTATGAAGGGCGTCTTCTCGATGTGCGCTACGATCGCATGGACCGTGCATTGATGATCCGCGATCACGTGCTTCGATTGCGAGTTTATGAATCCGGCAATTCGCGTCGGGGCTCGCTCGATTGGAAGGGGGAGACGCGGTACGAAAACGGGTTCAAGCTCCGCGAAGAATTATCCACGGCGGTTGATGATCCCGACGTGTTGCGTCAGATCATCGAGAGGCTCATGTACGTTGAAACGAGCGAGATCGACCGGAAGATTGCGCAGTATGAGCTCGGTGGAGTGACAGTCCGGTTCGAGCAGTATCCTGAAATGGATGCACTTGTTGAAATCGAGGGTTCGCCCGATTCCATCGAGGACGTGATTTCCCGAATAGGGATGCCACGGAGCGGATTCACATCTGAGCGGTTGTTGGATTTTGCGCTGCGCTACCAGGCGCGAACCGGCCGTCCAGCCAGGCTCAACTGGAAATAAGAAAACCGGAAAACCGGGCGCTTATTTTCCCGGGAAGTTTGCTCGCCCTCGTAATCCAAATAGATTTAGTCGGCAATGAAATCCGGCTTCGCGATCGCTCGCCTTAGTGCGCTGGCGACGATCCTTTTACTTCCCGCCCCGCACACTGCAAAGGCCCAGGAAAACTCCGCGAAACGACTGGCGAGCATCGTCAGCGTCGCGGTGGAGGAGTACAAGAAAGCGGTCGACGCCTCGGGAAAGCTGATCTCCGACGACGAATACACCGAAACGACCGGCTTTTTGACGGACGCGCAGTCAATTGCGCACCGGCTGAAAGGTTATAACGCGCCTCTTGCCCAAGCCGTTCTCGACACGCTCGTCGCAGCTGTCGCGGCGAAGAAGTCACCAGCCGATGTCACTCTGCTCGAGGCGAGATTCAAAGGCGCACTCGGTGTTTCCGGCGCAATGGATCTTCCCAGCCAGCCACTCGATACTGCGCGCGGCCATGGATTGTTTACGACGAATTGCGCGTCGTGCCACGGCGAACGGGGAATGGGTGACGGAGTCGCGGCGAAAGGTCTAAATGTAGAAGTGCCTGCGATTGGCGCGCGCTTGAAAACTCCCGACATGAGTCCAACGCTCGCATACAATGTCGTTTCAGTTGGTGTTCGAAACACGCCGATGCCTTCGTTCTCTTCACTGCCGCCGCAGGATCGATGGGACATCGTCAACTATGTGTACGCGTTGCGCCAGGAGAAGATGTCGCTTCCCGCCGCCGACGCTACGGCAGCTCCGGGCTCGGCGGCCGCGCGAGAAGTGATGGCCCTTCTCGACAGTGCGATGGAATTCGCGCGTACCGGAAAAAAATCCGAAGCTGGCGATCGAGCCTTCGACGCGTACATCGCCTTCGAGCCACTCGAGACTCCCGCGCGCGCAAAGCAGCCCGGGCTAGTCTCGGCGATGGAACGTCATTTCGCAGAGTTCAAGGCTGCCGTGCGAAAGAATGATATGACGGCCGCGCAGGGAGCACGCGATGCAATAGCCCTCGATCTTCCACGAGTGGTCGAGCTCACTCGTCCGACGGCAGGTGGTTGGGGCGCGTTCTTTCAATCACTGCTTATCATCGTACGCGAGGGATTCGAGGCGATCCTCGTGATCGGTGCGGTGGTCGCATTTCTTCTAAAGATGGGACACCGGGAGCGACTTCGATCGATCTGGATCGGCGTTGTCTTCGGCGTTCTGGCGAGTCTTGCAACGGCGATTGTGCTCGCGACCGTGTTTTCACATCTGCCGGCGAGCCGAGAGATCGTCGAAGGTGTGACGATGTTGATTGCCGTCGCCGTTCTATTTTCGGTGAGCTACTGGCTGATCTCCCGTGTCGAGGCGGCGAAGTGGCAGAAGTTCATTCGAGAGAAAGTCGGAGTGGCTCTCGAACAGGGCGGCGGAAAAGCCCTGGTGCTCGTCGCATTTCTTGCGGTTTATCGAGAAGGCGCAGAGACGGCGTTGTTTTACCAGGCGCTCTTCAATGAAGGAACTGGTTTGTTCATTCCTCTCGTTCTCGGGATTTTGGCTGGCGCCGCGATACTCGTTCTCATCTTCACGTTGTTCTACCGGTACGGAGTGAAGATTCCAATGCGGCCGTTCTTCACTATCACGAGCGTGCTGTTGTACTACATGGCGTTCGTGTTCATGGGGAAGGGAATGCGTGAGCTGCAGGAAGGAAACGTGATTCCGATAACGGTGATGCGCGGGCTCCCGAACATTCCTTCTATGGGGATCTTTCCATCTATCGAGACTATCGCGGCGCAGGGATTACTGGTGGTGCTGCTCGCCTTTGCCGTGCTGAAGACGTTTGTGCTGAAACCTCGGGCATCGGAGCGGGGCTAAGGAACACCGGGGGGTACGCGGATCACACGGATTTCGCGGATTCACGCGGATCAAAAACAAAAACCAACGAGCAGAAAGCCGTTGGTTTTTGTTTTTGATCCGCGTGAATCCGCGAAATCCGTGTGATCCGCGTACCCTCGCTGTTCCTTAGCCCTGCCTCGATGCCTGGATGACGCGCCGACTATGCGGTCGCGTAAATCCCCACCTTCCCCGGACCGACATTCTTGCGCGCATTCATCCACAACAATCCCGCCACGATAAATCCGATTGCAATTAGCTGCGCGACCGTCAATCCACCCGCGATGATGCGATCGTCTTTCGCGCGAACGAACTCGATGATGAAGCGCTCGATCCCGGCGAGCACGCAATAAAGCCCGAACAACCAACCCTCGGCGTGCTTGTGATCGCGGAGCCGCCACAGAATCAAAAACATCACGAAGCCCAGTGTGACTTCGTAGAGCTGAGTGGGATGCACAGCGACAACTTCCGTCGGCGAAGTACCGGGAGGAAAATGGACGCCGAAAATCTGAGTCATGTTCGACACGGTCGATGCCGGGGCGCCCTCAGGGAATTTCGTCGCGAGAAATCCATTCCAGGGACGCCCGTAATCGTCGCCTACTGCCCAGCATCCAGTGCGGCCGACCGAGTAACCGGCGGCGAGTGCAATCCCGGATACGTCGCTGATGCGAGCGAAGCTGAGCTTCTTCCAGCGCATTACAGCGGCGGTCGCAATGATGCCGCCAATCAATCCGCCCCAGAAAACAAATCCTGCTCGACTCGCGAGTGAGCCCCAGTCGTGCATCAGCACTGCATAATAGATCTTTGCGCCGAGCAGTCCACCAACAACAGCGGCGAAAACGAGATCGCCCATTACTGCCGGATCATGACCGCGCCGCTCCATCTCCTGCTGCGAGATGAGCTGAGCGACCACGAATGTAAGCAGAATCGCCAGGCCGAATCCCGTAAGGTTGAACGGGCCAATCTGGTACGAGAGCGGATGATGAACGATAGTCGCGAAGATGCGCGGCATTGTTGTGTTGTTGGTGTTACGCGGCGACGAGACCGGGTAGTGGCCGGCTCGCAAACGCGTTCAAGTCGAGTGTCGCGTATTCTCCGTGCGCGTGATGATAAAACGCAGCGCGTGCAATCATCGCTGCATTATCAGTCGCAAGACGCGGTTTAGGCGCATACACCTTAGCGTCCAGCTCGGCCACTCGCTCCCGCATTGCCGAAACAAGCGCCGAGTTGCACGCCACCCCACCGCCGAGCACGACTTTATTGCGACGGAAATTTAACGCAGCGCGGTAGGTCTTCTCGACGAGAGATCCAATGAGTGCATCCTGGAATCCGCGCGCGATGTCGGCGCGATCGGTGCCGTCACTCGCGTGAACCGCGTTCAGCACGGCTGTTTTCAATCCGCTGAAAGAAAACTGGTAGTAGTCAGGATCGTCGGGCGATGCATTCCGCCGGATCATCGGCTTGCTGAATCGATATTTCGAAGGATTGCCTTCGCGCGCGAGCATCTCCAGTGGCCGGCCACCCGGGTATGGTAGTCCAAGCAGCTTCGCCACTTTGTCGAACGCTTCGCCGGCCGCATCGTCTCGAGTTGCGCCAAGCAATCGGTAACGACCCCATGCTTCGACATCGAGAAGCATCGTGTGTCCGCCGGAAACGAGAAGACATGTGAACGGAGGCGTTGCTTCGCGATCCTCGAGTGCCGTCGCGAAGATGTGTCCTTCCATGTGATGAACCGGAATCACGGGAATTCCACGCGCAAATGCGAGCGACTTGGCGTAGCACACACCCACGAGAAGGGCTCCGATCAATCCCGGCGCGTAAGTTACGGCGATTGCATCGATCTGGTCGAGTGACGTACTCGCATCGTCAAGCGCACGGGAAACTACGGGGACGATACTCGTGAGATGTGCGCGCGATGCAATCTCTGGAACAACTCCGCCGAAAACGCGATGCACGTCCTGCGAAAGAATTACAAGTGACTCGAGCGCGACTTCGTCTCCCGATCCCTCGAGAACCGAAGCAGAAGTTTCATCGCACGATGTCTCGATGCCAAGGATTCGAGTCATCAGCCAGCCCTTTCTGCGAGAAGACGCTCGACGAGTCCACGATTTTCCGCAGAATTCCAATCGGTCGCGCCGATCAATCTTTTCCTGATTAGCCCATCACGGCCGATAATCACAGTTTCCGGATATCCAGTTGTCTCGTACAGTCTGCTCACGTCGCCTTCCTGACCTTTTGGATCGTGCAGAATCGGAAATGTCAGACCGTATTGCTTCACGAAGTCGAGAATTTGTTTTTCAGTTCCAGGGTCATCGACACTTACCGCAATAATCTTGAGGCCTTTCGGCCCGAGCGACTGATGCAGCTTCTCGATGCTCGGCATTTCGACCCGGCACGGAAGACACCATGTCGCCCAGATGTTCACCATCACGACATCGCCGCGATATTGCGCGAGCGATCGCTGCACCGGAATGGAATCGAGCGTTTGTGCGGTGAAGTTCGGCGCTTCCGCGCCTACTCCCAGGGGTGCGATCTCACTTCCAAGAATTCGTTTGCCCACGATCAGTAGCGCGAGCACTACTCCAAGCACACCAAGTGTGACGGCAAGCTGCCCACGGCCCGTCATACCGTCTCGAGGCAGATGTTGCGAAGAGCAGCAATTTCCCCGCGAGGATCGTTCGATCCAAAAATTGCCTGTCCCGCAACGAACGTATCTGCGCCCGCTCTCCACACGGATTCGATTGTGTCGCGCGCAATTCCGCCATCGACCTCGAGAGCAGCATCACTTCGCGAATCGTCGAGCAGATGGCGCGCACGCGAAACCTTGTCGGTGGAGCACGGAATGAATTCCTGTCCGCCAAAACCGGGATTCACTGTCATCACGAGCAAAAGATCGAGATCAGCGGTCACTTCCCGAACCGTCGCTAACGAAGTTCCCGGATTCAATGCTGCACCCGCGAGGCAACCAAGCTCGCGAATCCTGGTGAGCTGTCGTTGCAGGTGCGGCGCAGCTTCGACGTGAATTGTCATTCCATTCGCCCCGGCATCCGCAAACGACTCGAAATATTTCTCGGGCTCTTCGACCATCATGTGCACATCGAGCGGAAGCGACGTAAGCTTTCGAACCGCCCGGATCATCTTCTCACCGAACGTGATGTTTGGAACGAAGCGTCCATCCATAACGTCGAGATGAATCATGTCCGCGCCCCCTTCGACGCACATCGCGATGTCATCCGCGAGGCGGGCGAAATTCGCGCTCAATATCGAAGGCGCAATGCGAGCTTTCATCGCTCGACTCCTCCGGTATCGATTCGCGGCATACTCGGTATCGGAGGGAATCTGGAGATTCTAAGGTTCACGCGGCCACCTGCGCCAATCATTTGACCGGGCCCTGGCGACTGGCCGAGGACAGTATTCTCCGGCTGGAATGAGCTCGTGTCCCGCGAAACGTCGCCGAGGTGAAGGCCAAGCTGCTCGAGTGTGGATCGTGCATCAGCGACAGTTCGTCCAGTAAGATCGGGAACCTGCAGCGATGCAGGTCCATTGCTGATTGCGATCGCGACCACAGCAGGCAAGGGAAGTGATTGTCCCGCGGCGGGATTGCTTCCAATCACCGCTCCGCGCGGCTGGTCGCTTACCTGCTGACTTATCGAGCCGAATTGAAAGCCTGCGTTTTCGATCATCAATCTCGCTTGTTGTTGGCTCAAACCCGCGACATCAGGCACGACAGCGCTCTTCTGTCCGCCACTGACTGCAAGGGTAATATCGCTGCCTCTCTTTTGCGTGCTTCCTGCGGGAGGATCCTGCTGCAGAACGATTCCCTCCGCGACGCTGCGATGAAATCGCGTCTCACCCTGAACCGCGTGAAAACCGGCCTTGTTTAAAGCTGCCGACGCATCATCGAACGAGACTCCAACGACGTTAGGAACTTTGCCGTCGTCGGGAAGAACTTCCGCGGGAAACGCGAAAAGAAAAAGAAGTATGTAGGCGAGCAGGAAACCGAAAACCGAGACGAGTAGATAAGGGAATGCGCGCCTGCCAAGTGCGCGTCCACTCACCTATTCGATCCTCCTCAGTCTCGCAGCAAATGATCCATCGCTCCCGTGTCGATGTGGAAGAACACGGAGATATCCATTGTCCAGTGTTTCCGCGGGAACCGTCCCCGCCGGAGGCGGCTCGAGTTTCCATCCGGAGTTTGCAGCGAGGAACGACTCGATCTGCTCCTCGTTTTCCTCCGACTCCAATGAACACGTGCTATACACGAGCAAGCCTCCGCGACGAACAACATCAGCGGCCGCGCGAAGCAGCGATGACTGAAGTGACGACATCACTGCGAGATCGGAGACGCGAAGTCTCCATCGCGCATCCGGATGACGACGGAATGTTCCAGTTCCAGTGCATGGTGCATCGACAAGGACTACATCGACAGGACGAATCGCGGGGAAGCGCGCGTCAGCTGCGACCGAAAACATGTTGGTGGCTTCGAGCCGGTTTCGATTCGTAACCATCCGACTGATCCGTCCTGGCGATCGGTCACAGGAAATAACGCTGCGCGCCATGCGCGACATCTCGAGCGACTTACCACCCGGTGCGGCGCAAAGATCCGCAGCAATTGAATCCGCGGGAATCGCCGCATACTGAGTCACCATCGTCGATGCGGGATCCTGAATGAAAAACAATCCCTGCCTGTATGCACCGAGCTCGGTGAGTGTAATTCCACCCGAGATCTGAATGCTGTCACGATTGAGCGGCGCATCCTGTACGTGCACACCGGCGCTTTCAAGCATTGCCTCGAGCTGTTCACGAACGATCCCAAACGGGCGCAATACCACTGGCGCTTCCGTGTTGTTGTGAGCGAGCAACAAATCAGTTTCTTCAGCTCCCCACCGCGACAGCCAACGCCGTACTATCCACGCTGGATGCGAATACTTGACAGCCAATGCCTCGACTGCGTCGCCAGGTATAGCAGGTTCCAGCCCCTCGTGTTCGCGGTCCACTCGGCGGAGAACTGCATTCGCAAGCTTGCTCGCACCGATCCCATGTCGAACTTTTGCGAGCTCGACTGTTTGTGCAATTGCAGCGTACGCAGGCACGCTACCCATGTGCAGCAGCTGATGTACGCCTAGCCTTAGAAGGTCCAGCAAGTCAGCATCGATCCGCGCAATTCCCCCACGAACGCGCTCGGCGAGAATTGCATCGATTGCTCCGCGGTGGCGCAGCATTCCATACACGAGCTCACGCAGCCAACGTCGGTCGCGCGCGTCAAGCTCGGACGTTCGCTTCTCGAACGACGCATCGAGCAGCTCGCCCGTTCTGAGATCAGAGCAAATCTCAGCAGCTGCCACGCGTGATGGAGTCACGCCACTGACTACAGCAAGCGTAGACATCACGTGTCCATCATCCCGGTCGTGGGAGATGATGGCACCGCCACTTCGCGCCGAGGCATTCTACCCGCAAGAAATGCAAGGCGTCCTGCTTCGACGGCTTGTCTCATCGCCGTTGCCATACGAAGCGGATCCGTTGCACCGGCAATCCCCGTATTCATGAGAATTCCATCGACGCCCTGCTCCATGACGATGCACGCGTCCGATGCAGTACCCACTCCTGCATCGACAATTACCGGAACGGAAAGACGTCGCTTGATCGTACGAATGGCGTACTGATTCAACATTCCGAGTCCCGACCCGATTGGCGATGCGAGCGGCATAACTGCCACAGCTCCGGCCTGTTCGAGCTTCAGCGCGGTAATCAGATCGTCGTTCGTGTACGCCATCACCTTGAAACCTTCAGCGGCGAGCGTCCGAGTTGCTTCGAGCAAACCATCGGTGTCGGGCAACAGTGTTTCCTGATCGCCGATGACCTCGAGCTTTACCCATTCGTTGAACCCTGCCGCGCGCGCGAGGCGTGCGTAACGAATGGCTTCGTCGGCGGAATAGCATCCAGCCGTGTTTGCGAGAAGAAAGAAACGCTCGGGATCGAGATGATGAAGAATGCCTTCATCATTTTCGCGATTCAGATCGACTCGGCGCACGGCAACCGTGACAACTTCGGCGCCCGATGCATCGATCGCCTCGATCATGTGTTGATTCGACCGATACTTTCCGGTCCCAACCATCAGCCGCGATCGGAATTCGCGACCTGCAATTGTCAGTGGGAACAGATCGAGAGATGGCTCGACTGCCGTGGCAGCCATCTCAGCCACCTCCTACAAAATGAACAATCTCCACGACGTCACCGCTCGAAAGCGGATGCGACGCGTAAGCGTTTCGATCTCTGAGAATTGTGCGGTTATGCTCGACAACTACGAGCCGAGGGTCGACGCGGAGCGAGCCCAGGAGCTCCGCCAGCGTGCTATTCCGCGGAATCTCCCGTGTCGCGCCGTTCACCGTCAGAGTGATCTTCCCGGCTGCTTCCGGAGCTCCAATCATACGCTGAAATATAGCGGGTGATCATCTCCCCAGCGGGCGCGCCGAAGCCACCTACGATCCGCGTTTTTCCGGGCGTCGGATCGGTATCATGTCGCTTTGCTTGCGGTTCCCAGCCGGCACCGCGAATCGTCGCGATACCGTACGCTCCGGCAGCCTTCAGGATGCTGATGTGCTGCGGCTCGATCCCTCCAATCGCAATGATTGGAATCCTGACAGCGTGTGCAACCTCGACGATGAATGGAATTCTCGATCCCGGGCGATTCTCGTGCGACGGAGTTTCGAAAACTGTTCCCGCAACTACCCATGTTGCTCCTTCCTCTTCAGCAGCGACAGCCTCTTCCACGCTGTGAATGCTGATTCCCATTGCGAGATACGGCGCAACTGTGCGTGCTTCCTTTACGCGCAACGAATGTGAGGCGAGCTGCACTCCCTTCGCACCGACACCTGCTGCAACATCAACGCGATCGTTGATGATCAACCAGCAACCGGTTTCTTCCTGAAGTGGCGCAAGCTCCGTTGCCAGCTCGTAAAATCGCCGGCCGGAAATCTCCGAGCTTCGCAGCTGAATCGCACCGAGAGGGCCAAGCAGACGCATGACTCGCTCGGCGTTGCCGAGAAAGTCTTTGCGTTTTACAACTGCACTGCTCGTTACCGCGTGGATATACGGAAGAACGTTGTCTTGCGTCGTTACTCTCCGAAAATGTCCCCAACAGATATTCCACGACCGCGAGCCCATTCGCCAGCGGTCATTCTGCTGCGACCAGCTGGCTGGACGTCGCTAATAGTGACCGTGCCGCGCGCGCATGCAATGGTAATCGCGCCGGTGGTGGAAAGAACTTTCCCTGGCTCAGTGTCACTACCGTCATCGCTTGTGAATGGTTTCGGTCCAAAAAGTTTTACGTCAGTGCCGCGCAACGTTGTGAACGCCCCGGGCTTTGGATCATATGCGCGAATTGTTCGCGAGACCTCAACGGGCGACTGATTCCAATCAATTTTTGCATCATCACGAGTGACTTTGGAAGCATACGTTGCGAGTGAATCATCCTGAGCTGTTTCAGGTCCTTCACCTAGAGACATTAGCGCCAGTGCTTCAATAAGTGTGAGCGCACCAAGCTCGGAAAGTCGCAGCTGAAGCTCACCGTAGGTTTCGTCATCGAGAATTTTTGTTGGCGCCTGGAGAATCACGGGACCGGCATCGAGCGCGGGTACCATTCGCATAATTGAAACGCCCGTCTCGCTCAATCCTTGTTTGATCGCTGCCTGAATTGGCGCCGCGCCGCGCAATGCAGGGAGAAGGGAAGCGTGAATGTTCAAAGTGCCGAGCTTCGGTAAGTCGATCACTTTCCAGGGCAGTATGTGCCCGTATGCAACAACGACTGAGATGTCAGGCTCCATCACCGTGATCATTTCCTGAAATTCCTCGTCGCGCGGCTTTGCCGGCTGAAACACCGGAATGTTTTCTTCGAGTGCGATGCGCTTCACGGGCGGCGCAACCATCTCTCGGGACCTTCCCTGAGGTTTGTCAGGCTGCGTTACTACGCCTGCGACTTCGAAACCTTCACCCAGCAACGCCCGGAGAGGCGCCGCCGCAAACTCGGGAGTCCCCCAGAAGAGGACTCGCACGTCAGAGCTCGCCTTCGCTGTGGTGAGCGCCCTTCTTCTCGAGCTTCACTTTCCGGACGAACGTGGGATAATCGCCTTTGAGCGTCTCCCATTTTGCCAGCGCTGCCCGGCGCTTGAGCACACTGAGATAATCGAGAAAAAGTTTTCCGTGTAAGTGATCGATCTCGTGTTGAAGACAACGCGCAAGAAGCTCAGTGCCTTCGAGCTCGATTTCATTTCCATTTTCGTCGAGTGCGCTCACAACCACACGCTTCGCGCGATCCACCTCGCCGAAAATATCCGGAATCGAAAGACATCCCTCTTCGCCGCGGATGCTTCCTTCCTTTTCAAGAATCTCCGGATTCACGAGAGCGAATTTTTTTCCCTCAACGTCCATCACGGTGACACGCTCTGTTCGACCAACTTGCGGCGCAGCTAATCCAATGCCTTCCGCTGCGTACATCGTATCGAACATGTCGCCAATCAGCTTCCGAATGTCATCGGTAACAGTTTCGACGACTTCCGTTTCCTTTCGTAAAACCGGATCGCCGAGGACCCGGATGTCGAGAATGCTCACCCCTCGACTTTGGCTGGCGCGGGCTGCGATGCGTTGATGCGCGCGATCTTTCCGCGTTCGATGACCACGCGTGATTCTCCTGACTTGATCGTTACTCTATCCTCGAGGCTGCCGGCGCTTGTGCCATCTGCGCTCGTCGTTTCCTTGATGTGAATTACTTCGCCAATCAACCCGCCCGCTGTGACAATCTCATCGCCGCGCTTCAAAGCACGAACGAGCGCCTCATGCTGTCTTTTCTGCTTGGACTGCGGCCGGATGAGAACGAAATAAAAGATGGCGAAGATCGCGCCATACATGAAAACCGGGCCGAGCAATGCGTTGCCCGGCGTTTGTAGAAGCATAAGAGTCGCAAAAGCGATTGTCATTTTGTCGTAGGGGTCGAGTTATAGCGTGACAGCCAGTCGGAGCTCCACGCGTCGAGACTGCCGCCTGCAATCTCCGCTCTCGCCGAGCGCGCCAGCGAGAGAAGGAAATGTACATTGTGCAGCGACAGCAGGCGGTGTCCGAGTATCTCCCCGCTTACGAAGAGATGCCGAATGTATGCTCGGCTGAATCGAGTGCACGTCGCGCAATCGCAGGTATCGTCGAGCGGGCGTGGGTCGTTCCGGTACTCGGCGCGCTTGATGTTGAGCCGCCCTGTTGCGGTGAAAACAGTTCCGTTACGTCCCATTCGTGTTGGCGCGACGCAATCGAACAGATCCACTCCGCGCCTGATTCCTTCGATTACGTCTTCGGGAAATCCGACGCCCATGAGGTAACGGGGACGATTGCGGGGGAGAGAGTCGCTCATCTGGTCGAGGATCTCGTACATCGCCGGCTTTTCTTCGCCGACAGAGAGGCCGCCAATCGCGAAGCCGCGCCAATCGTTCATCGAGGTAAGAGCTTTTGCAGCTTCGCTTCTCAGGTGTGCGTGAATTCCGCCCTGTACAATTGGAAACAGCGCCTGTGTTTCGCGTTCGGGCGGTGATGTTCGTTTGAATTCCTCGAGACACCGTTTTGCCCATCGGATACTGCGCTCACTCGCATCGCGCGCTGAAGGCTCATCGGATTGTCCGGGAATGACGTGATCGAATTGCATGATCACGTCGGCCCCCAGGTTGCG
This sequence comes from Gemmatimonadaceae bacterium, assembly GCA_035525855.1. Taxonomy (GTDB): domain Bacteria; phylum Gemmatimonadota; class Gemmatimonadetes; order Gemmatimonadales; family Gemmatimonadaceae; genus UBA4720. The sequence continues at coordinate 413 of DATLDN010000137.1, read as the reverse complement.
CTCGATTCCGATTACCGATTCGGGAGTGAAGAATCGTCGTGATCCGTCGATGTGACTTTGGAATTCAACGCCGTCTTCGCTGACCTTCCGAAGTCCTTCAAGTGAAAAAACCTGGAAGCCCCCAGAGTCGGTGAGGATCGGTCCCTTCCAGTGCATGAACTGGTGAAGGCCGCCCATCTCGTGCACGAGATCATCGCCGGGACGCAGGTGCAGATGGTACGCATTGGCGAGGATCATTGTCGCGCCCATGTTCACCAAATCGTGCGGATCGAGTGCCTTTACGGTTGCGAGCGTTCCGACCGGCATGAAGGCTGGAGTTTCGACAGCGCCGTGCGGTGTCGTGAACGTTGCGCTCCTCGCTGCGCCGCGCTCGGATTCGATCGTGAACTCGAAACTTGTCTCGCTCACACGAT
>DATLDN010000135.1:0-16876 GCA_035525855.1 Gemmatimonadaceae bacterium | reverse complement strand
AGTCGGGATTGGTCGCCGCTCGCGGCAACTTCTACGCTTCCGTCAGAATTATTAGTAACCCAGCCCGACAGCCCAAGGCGACGGCCCTGCACTCGCGCAAACCAGCGAAATCCAACTCCCTGCACGCGCCCGCGAATGCGCACATGCATGGCCGGCACCGACCTACCCCCGCGTCCTGAGAAGAGCGGCGAAAACTGCAGCAATCGCCGCCTCGGGCGGTGTGCCGTGGAAACGCTCGAGGGAAAGTTCGCCGCTTCGAATTCGTCTCGCCATTTCATCGAGCGCGGCCGCAACCTGCTCCACTGGCAATCCACCAGTGAGCCGCTTTGTCGCAGCATCCCAATTGGTGGATGACCATGCAGCATGCGCCTCGACCGCTTCGGGCTCCGGGGCACCGAGCGACGAAACAGTGTTCCAGTCGTACGATTGCCAATCACTCACAGCCCACCCTTCGCTATCGATATCGGGAGTGCCGGTCGGAGTGGTTCGCTGCGGAGTTCTCGATACAACGCGATCTTGCGGCGCCGGCGGCGACGGACGATACAGCGAAGTCTCGCTCCAGTCGTACGTGATGGGCTGAACGCTCGGTTCGGGCGGGAGAAGAAACTCGTTGATCGAAGGAAGCTCGTCGAGGAACTGCTCGATCGGGGGAAGGTTCGACTCCTCCTCGATACTCGGAAGATTCAATTCTTCTTCTGACGGCTCTATGTCCGCGCTGGCCTCCACCTCATCGTCTAAAGAGGCGCGGCGCCCCGGATCAGGCTGCGCAAACGGAGGATGAATTTTTCGTTTCATCGCGTCAGCTCTCCCAACTGTGCTTCCCGACAAGTGGCACGAATCGCACCGGCGCGATGTCCTTTCGCTCCAGCTCTTCGCCCTTCCTCGTGAACAGGTTCAACACCTGCTCCTCACGCCCGCCGAGTGGAATAAGCAAGCGGCCACCATCTGCAAGCTGCTCGATGTACGCCGGCGGAATTTCCGGCGCAGCAGCGCCGACGAGTATCGCATCATACGGCGCGAATTGCGACCACCCCAGAGTTCCATCGCCAAGCATAAAGGACACGTTGCTTGCGCCGACCTGCCGAAGAATGTCCTTCGCGCGCTCGAGCAGCGGCGCGATGCGCTCTATCGAAAAGACCTGTGATGCGAGCTTCGCAAGCAACGCTGTTTGGTATCCTGAGCCGGTTCCGATCTCGAGAACCTTCTCTTTGCCAGTCAATCCAAGCAACTCGAGATATCGTGCATGAATCGACGGCTGCGAAATCGTTTGACCGCTTCCGATTGGAAGCGCGGAATCTTCGTACGCGCGATGTCGCACCGCAGTGGGAACGAACATGTGCCTCGGCACTTCATCTATAGCGTGCAGCACCGAAAGGTCCCGGATCCCCTGATCCTGCAGGAGCGCGACGAGTCTGCGCCTTGCACCGCGATACTCCTGCGCCTCTACGGCTCCTGCCACCACGACTCCGGAGTGTCGAGCATTGCGTGATTCGTAACGTCCAAATGCAGCGGAGTCACCGATATGTAGCCTTCCTCGATTGCACGGAAATCAGAATCCGGATGACCTGACCAGGCGATCGATCCGCCTCCAATCCAATAGATCGGTCGCCCCCACGGGTCCTGCATTCGCTTGATAGCATCCGAATAAACCCGCCGACCGAGTCGAGTCAGCTTCACGCCTTTGATTTCTTCCCCGATCAGAGGTGGAAGGTTGATGTTGAGGAGCGTATCGGGTGGAAATGCACGAAGGGTCAGCAAATGCCGAAGCAAGTTTCTCAATGGATCGATCTGCTTATCGAGCATCGAAACATCAGCGCGCAGATCTCCGCCCGCAAACGAAATTGCGATCGATGGAATCCCTATCGAGACTCCCTCCATCGCGGCCGCGACGGTTCCGGAATAAAGCACGTCCTCTCCCATATTGTGGCCGTGATTGATTCCGCTTAACACAAAATCGGGACGCTCTTCCATCAATGCTGCCACAGCGAGCATCACGCAATCCGTGGGAGTCCCATCTACCTGCCATCGTCGTTCGCCGCGCAGAATCGGGCGAACTGGATGATGCAGCGTCAGCGAGTGGCTCGTCGCGCTCTGCTCGCGATCCGGCGCCACGACCGTCACTTCGGCAAGTGGCTCTACAGCTGCTACCAGGCATTCGAGACCGTGGGCGAGAATTCCGTCGTCGTTAGTGCATAACACTCGCATCAAGCGCTGCCTGCCTGGTTGACTGGACGGCGCGCAGTGCGACGAAACGCTCCGCGTTTGTGCTTCCATAGCACACCGATTACGAGCATCGCATCGCGGAATTCACGGAAGTAGCTGGCGGATCCGTAAATGGTCGAGATCGGCACATTCGTAATCGTAAATCCCGCGTGTGCTGCGCGAATTATGAAATCAGTTTCGAACTCGTAGCGGTCGCCTTCAGCATGAACGACTTCGAGAACCTCACGTCTTATCCCGCGATATCCGGATTGGCTGTCTCTTACCGCACCGCCTGAAACGAGGCGTGTGGCAGCGCTCGATAAAAAGTTTGCGACTCGCCTGTGCTTCGGAACCTGCTGCTGCGTGAGATCGCGCGTGCCGATCGCAATGTGATAGTGGTCGAGCGCTTCGAGAATCGAAGTGGCAAATGCCGGGTCGTGCTGACCATCCGAGTCGATTGTCAGAACAGCACGACAGTCGGTCTCGAGCGCCGCCTTGAATGCAACTCTCAGCGCTTCTCCTTTTCCTCGATTCTCTGCGAACTCAATAGTGCGGTCGCAAACAGATCTCAGAAGTGAACCAGTCCCATCCTGAGAACCATCGTTCACACCGATGATTCGCGCGTGCGGCAAAACCTGCCGGAGCCCTTTGACAACGGGACCGAGCGTCGATTCAGCGTTGAATGCTGGAAGAATTACAATTACGGGTTCGATCATTCGTCGTTGTCGTTGTCGGGCTCGCCATCCAATGCAGCAAGGATTCCCTCGAGATCTGATTCCATCGATTCGACAGTTTGATTGTCGAGAGCCGCTCGCGCGACCGCTTTCAGCTCACCGCTCTTCCTGTAATCGTCGATTTTTTGCCGAGCTCCATCGATCGTGTACTTCTCTGTATAGAGAAGCTGACGAACGAGCATGATCAGCTCGATCTCCCGGCGCTGATACACCCGATTGCCAGAGCGGTTTTTTGCTGGATGCAGAAATCTGAATTGACTCTCCCAATACCGAAGCACATGAGGCTTGAGATCGGTAATGCTGCAAACGTCGCCCATCGAAAAGAATTCGCGGACGGGTTCGGTAGCGCTCATCAGTCGGTCTCCGATCTAAGCTCGCGTGACATCAATCCTGCGATGGCTTCGCGAGGAGGGTGATTTTCAAAAAGCACTTTGTACACTGCATCGACAATTGGCATCTCCACATTCTCTCTCTGAGCGAGCGCTCGCGCGCTTCGCGTAGTGACCACTCCCTCCGCGACGGTTTCCCTTCCTGCCAGAACTTCATCGAGTGACGATCCGCGTCCGACTTCCACTCCGACACTTCGATTTCGGCTGAGCGATCCGGTGCACGTGAGGACGAGATCGCCAAGGCCCGCGAGACCAGCCAGTGTCATCGGATCTGCACCGAGCTTTGTCCCGAGTCTCGTCATCTCTGCGAGGCCACGAGTAATGAGGGCGGCGCGCGCGTTGTACCCAAGACCAAGGCCTTCTGCAATGCCTGTCGCGACTGCAATTACGTTCTTCAGCGCCCCGCCAACCTCAACGCCGGTAACATCGGAAAGCGTGTAACTGCGGAAGTAATTAGAGCTGAACGCCGATTGAGCAAAGCGCGCTGCATCGGAATCCGTCGAAGCAACAACTACAGCGGTCGGCTGACATTTCACAACTTCGGAAGCGAAGCTCGGGCCCGACAACGCAATGATCGTCGAATCCGGAAGCTCTGAAGACGCGACCTCCGTCATCAATGAAAGTGTTCCTGCTTCAATTCCTTTCGTTGCAACGACGACCGGGACCCCCGACGGAAAAGAGGATTGGGCCGCGCGAATCACAGATCGCATCACGTGCGACGGAGTCGCGAGCGTTACGAATTCCGCACCTTCGAGCGCGTCACCGATATCTGCACACGCAGAAACACCGTTATGAAGCTTGTTTCCTTTCAGGAACCGGCGATTTTCGTGCGAACGATTTATTGCTTCAACCACATCCCACTCGTAAGCCCACATCTTCACAGTGTGACCATTGCGCGCGAGCAGATCGCTCAGCGCAGTTCCCCACGCACCTGCGCCGACAACGGCGCACTGTGTCACCTTGCCGGCACCCGCGCCTTCATTCCAACCTTCGGCTCTTCGCCTCGCTTCAATCGTTCGATATTCGTGCGATGAGTCCAGAACACGAGCAGCGATATCGCGACACTCATGAAGAAGAGTGGCGACTGAATACCAGACATAACTGCAATTCCTACCGGCAGTGCAACCGCTGCTGAAAGTGATGACACACTCGATATTCGCGTAATGCTCAACACGATTGCGAATACGACGGCGGCAATCAGTGTCGCAATGGGTGCGAGACCGAAAAAGACGCCACCGCCAGTGGCGACTCCCTTCCCTCCACCTTTTCCCATGAGGAAAATCGGACGGACATGTCCAACTACCGTCGCCATCCCGAATGCAATTGACCACCACACAGGCGAGCTTCCCGTATCAACGACCTGCGGTAAGTAAGTAACGGGAAGAAATCCCTTTAACGTGTCAAAGAGATAAACCATCGCACCGACTCGGGGTCCGAGTGTTCTCCATGCGTTGCTTGCGCCAAGGTTGCCAGATCCGTGCTGCCGGAGATCAACACCTCGAGCTTTTCCGGCGAGATACGCGAATGGGATCGATCCCGCGAGATAGGAGATGAGGACGCCGATCAGCGGATTCACTTACCCGACTTTCTCCGCATGATCACGCGAAGCGGGCTTCCTTTGAATCCCCATGCTTCGCGAAATCCATTGTGGAGATATCTGACGTAGTGCTCCTGCACGAGGTCCGGATTATTTCCAAACACTGCGATCGTCGGCGGTGAGGTCTCCACCTGCGTCGCGTAGTTCAGCTTCACTTCACGTCCTGCTGCCTGTGGGGGTTGTCGTCTCGCGACCAGCTCCTCGAGAGTCGTGTTCACCTGCGAAGTCGTGATTCGCTTGCTGCGCTCAGCTTCGACCTCGAGGATGAGATTCAAAACCTTTGTCACTCGCTGACCGGTGAGCGCTGAAATGAAAACGAACGGAACGAACCGCAGATACGGAGCTTTCTCCTCGCATTCCGTCTGGAATTTGTGCGCCGAGTTTGTTTCTTTTTCCTCGGCGATGTCCCACTTGTTGACGGCGATGATCAGCCCACGTCCCGTCTCCCAGGCGAGAGTGGCGATTTTCAAATCCTGATTGTGCAATCCTTCGGTTGCGTCGATTACAAGGACGCAAATGTCCGCGCGGTCGATTGCACGTCGCGTCCGCAATGCGGAATAAAATTCGATTCCGTCATCGACCTTTGACTGCCTTCTAAGCCCGGCGGTGTCGACGAATACGATCGGCTTACCGTGATAATTCATCGGCGTATCGATTGAATCGCGCGTCGTCCCTGCGGTCTCGGACACAACGAGACGCTCCTCGCCGAGGAGCTTGTTGATCAGAGATGACTTGCCAACGTTTGGGCGACCGATGACAGCGACGTTCAGCGCATCCGGCCGCTCATCGGTATTCTCGGGAATTTTTTCCGCGATTACGTCGAGAAGATCACCGGAGTTCTTACCGTTGATTGCCGATACCGGCACCGGATCGCCCGCGCCAAGAGCGTAGAACTCGTAGAAATCAGTGCTCGCGGGATCGTCGACCTTATTTGCAACGAGCAAGTAAGGCTTTTGCGAGTTACGAAGCATCTCGAGCACTTTTGAATCACTCGGGTGCAGCCCCGCAATCGCATCAACGACCATGAGCAGCAGATCCGCTTCGGCAATGGCTTCCGTTACCTGGCGGTAGATCTCGCGATCCATTGGAATTTGCGGATCGTCGGCGACGCCCCCGGTATCAACGAGCCAAAATTGACGTCCACCCCACTCGGCCATCGCAAAATGGCGGTCGCGCGTGGTACCGGCTTCATCGCTTACAATGGCGGTTTGGTCGCCGACGATGCGATTGAAGAGCGCAGACTTGCCAACGTTTGGCCGGCCGATGATTGCAACAACCGGAATGTTAGTGTGCGTCACGCGGCAACTGCCTCGGGCTCTGCGGCCAGAATGTCGATGAAGTCGTACGAGGGGAAAACGGGCATTGGCAGGGTGGCGCGAAGCTTTTCAAAGTCAACGTCGTCGAGAAATATTCCGTCTTCGTTAATTGTTTCGGCCGGGATGAGCGCGATGTCGAGATCGTTTCTGTCAGCGAGGACGCGCTGAATGTCAGCGCCGACAAGTAAACCAGCCGTCGTGATCGTCGGTCCGAACAACGAGCTCTCAGCCAGTATCATCTCGAAGCTCGCTCCGGACGCCTCGCGCAATTGATCGAGAAGCTCGGGCATCAACGCTGCCATCGCCTTCCCTGTCACCACTCCAATTCGGCGCCCATCCATTCGCGGTACATCGTCCACGCCAGCCTTTACACGCTCACGTAGAGACGCAACCGCTCCGATACCGTTTTCAATCTGCGAGAAATCACCGTAATGCTGAGCGGCTGGAAGATCTCGCTCTGCCAGTAAATACAGCTCATCCGAGCCATAGACCCAATTCTCGCCGCGCTCCTTCAGCGCTCGTTCGCTCCAACGGGTCACATGATCGAGAAGCTCGCTTGCCGCTCCAGTGTCCATCGTTTTGCCCGTATAAAGATGCGAGAACTGAGTGATACCAACCGGAACGACTGCAGCTGAAAGCACGGCATCGCCGAGATTCCACAAATCACTCAGGGATTCTTCGAGCACCGCTCCATCATTCAATCCGGGCACAATGACCATCTGGCAGTGAAACTGAATTCCGCCTTCGGCGAGCCTGGTCAGCTGGTTAACGATATTCGGAACACGCGGATTATTTAAAAGGACCTTTCGTGCTTCCCAATTCGTTGCGTGGACGGACACGTACAACGGCGAGAGGCGATACTCGAGAATTCGCGCGATGTCTCGCTCTTTTACGTTCGAAAGCGTGGCGAAATTCCCGTATGTGAATGAGAGCCGATAGTCGTCGTCGCGGATGTACAGATTGCGGCGCAAACCCGTAGGCAAGCCTTCGATAAAACAGAATTCGCAGCGATTCGCGCAGCGGCGAACGCTCGGCGGCTCGAGTGTCACACCAAGTGATTCGCCTTCGGGGCGGGAAATTTCGTAGACGATCTCGGAGCCATCGGGCTCACGTGCCTCGACGACGAGCTCGTCGTCAGCCGTCAGGAATTCCCAATCGAGAAAATCGTGGAGCTCTCTGCCGTTCACCGACAGAAGCTCGGTGCCAGGTTCGATGCCCAGCTCTTCGGCGATGCTTTCAGGGAGGATGCGGGCGACTCGGACCATACTTAAAGTAATTTAGAGCTAAAGTCGCCGAAAACAAGAAAACGCCTAAGGTTAGCTCCTATACAGGCGACGTTGCAGCAAGGGATTCAAGAAGCTTTTTGGCTTGGGCCGCGTTGAAGCCCGGAACCTTGGCGATGGCCTCCTCGCCCGCATCGCGGACGCCCTGAACGCTGCCGAATTCCTGCAGTAGGCGGCGACGTTTGACAGGTCCAATTCCGGGCACCTTCAGCAGCTCGGACGTGACCGTTCGCATCGTCCGTCGCTTTCGGTTGTATGTCACGGCGAAACGGTGGGCTTCGTCGCGGAGCTGCTGGAGAAGCCGCAACGCAACGGATCGGCGGGACATTCGAACGGGGAACTCCCTGCCCCAAACGAAAACTTCTTCCTCACGCTTTGCGAGACTCACGAGCGGACGGTCGCCGAGGTTGAGCGACTGGAGTGCCTCATGGGCGGCAGACAGCTGCCCTTTCCCACCATCGATTACAATCAGGTCAGGAAGCGGCTTCTCGTCGGTGATCCGCCGCTGAAAATAGCGCGAGACAACTTCACGCATCGAGGCGAAATCGTCTGACCCTTCGACGGTTTTGACTCTGAACTTCCGGTATTCTCCCCGACGCGCGCGTCCGTTCTCGAACCAAACCGCGGAGCCGACCGTGTCGGTCCCCTGCGTTGTCGAGATATCAAAACAAACCATCGTGCGCGGCAATCGCTTTAGACCAAGCTCTCGGCTCAGCTCATAAACGGGATCGCCCGCTGGCGTTGTTCCTTCATGCGATGCGGCGCGGAGCTCCTCGAGCAAATGCCGGGCATTCTTTTGTGCGAGATCGAGTAGCTCGCGACGCGGCCCGCGCTGAGGAATAAGGATTTTCGTTTCCGACAGCGATTCTTCCAGGAGCTCACGATCGTCAAAATCAAATGGCACGAGCAGCTGCTTCGCTCTCTCACGTATCGCTACGTAAATCCCTGCGAGATACGCAGATAGAATCGCCGAATCAGGTTCACCCTCAACGTTCACGAGAAAGCGATGCTCACGCGAAAGAAGCTTTCCGCCACGAATACGGAGAAGCGCAACACATGCATCGTCTCCATCACGGGCAAAGCCGACAACGTCGCGATCTCCTCCTTCCACCTCGAGCACGACAGTCGGCTCTTCCATCTGCTCGAGATGTGCGAGCGCATCGCGGAGTTGGGCGGCTCGCTCGAAATCGAGATCGTTCGACGCCGATTCCATTCTCTCCTTCACGTGCTTCATCACTTCGTCGGGGCGCCCATCGAGGAACAGAAGCACCTCGTCGATCATTGCGCGGTATTCCATCTGGCCTTGCTTCAGAATGCACGGCGCCTTGCAGCGATGGATGTAATAGTCGAGACACGGACGCTCCGGCATTTCCTTTGGCATGTCGTAGTTACACGACCTCACCGTGAAAATCCGCTTCACAACGTTCAAGGCTCGGCGCATTGCACCGACGTCCGTGTAAGGACCGAAGTAGCGCGCACCGTCGTTCTGTAACCGGCGCGTCACGTATACCCGAGGAAACGCTTCCTGAATCGTGACCTTGATATAGGGATAGGACTTGTCGTCCCGGAGCGAGATGTTGAAGCGCGGTTTGTATTCCTTGATCAGGTTTGCTTCGAGAATGAGCGCATGCGCCTCGCTCGGAACAACTATGGTCTCGACATCTGCGATCTTGCTTACGAGATGACGGGTCTTTGCGTTCTCGTGATCGGCGCCGAAATAGCTGCGCACGCGCGAGCGAAGGCTCTTCGCCTTGCCGACGTAAAGAATCTGCCCTTCTCTGTCTTTCCAGAGATAAACGCCCGGACCATCGGGCAAATGAGGCAGTTTCGAGGCGACGCTCTCAGGGACGACCAGCATATGTAATTATACCCTGCACGGTTCCTACCGTACTCGTCTCCTGATTCGCGAAGTGAGCTCGTTCGCCTCAGGGATTCGCATTGCCACAGTAATACCAAGATATGCGATTCCGTAAATCGCAAGAATTATCAGTCCCCAGATTACCCGGTGCGACATCGTCAGAGTGAGCTTTGCTCCCCATGCGATCGCCGCCGCAATAATCGCGGCGATCCAGAGCCGAATTGTTACCGACGCGGGGGAGCCTGTAGATCCGATGCGCCGACTGATTCCCCTGCGCAGGAGAAAGAACTCGACCCATCCTGCGATTCCCGCTGATGCGGTCAGGCCTGCCACACCAAGTCGTGGATCAAAGCCAAGCCAGCCGGGAAGTTTCAGCGCAGCGATGTAACCCAGCACTGTCGTGAGCACAACGCGAATGATTGCAAACCGAAGCGGAGTGCGAGTATCTCGAAGCGCATAGAACGTAGACGAATAGAGACGTCCCCAGGTCGATGCCAGAAGGCCAACAGTCGAACCGGCAAGAATTTGCCAAACCCAGATGCTATCCGATCGCATGAAGCGCCCCGACTCGAAGAGCACTGCAGACATTACATCACCAAGCGCAAGAAAGCCGATCGCGGATGGAACGATATAAAACGCAATTCGCGCGAGTCCGCCGTCGAGGCGACCGCGAAGATACGACGCAATTTCTTCGTCGGTCCCCACTGCCCTCGACATTTCCGGCAGCTCGGCGGCAGATACCGCCATTCCGAAAAGGCTTACCGGCAATACATACAACACCTGCGCGTACGAAAACACGGCTACCGCGCCGGTCGGCAGCCAGCTCGCGATTAGAGCATCGACGTAGGCGCTGATCTGAACCACGCCGCGGCTGATAAATGCGGGGATGAAGTTCCGAAATACAGATTGCGAGCTTTCAGTACGAAACGCGGTGTTCAAGTTCACGCGTGCGAGCTGTATAACGAATGGAAGCTGCACACCGAACTGAAGCGCGCTGCCAACCACCGATGCCCAGGCAACAATTTCAGCAAGACGAAGTTGCGAGCTGCCTGAACCGAAACCGACGAGAGCGCCGATCATGGCAAGGTTCCAAACTACCGGCGCCGTATAGCTGATGAAGAATTTTCGGTGACTGTTGAGAATTCCGAGGCACCACGCGGAAAGGACGAGCAGTCCCGCGCCCGGGAAAAGAATTCGAGTGAGCTGAACTGCGAGATCGCGCTTCGGTCCAGTGAAGCCGCCCGCGATGATCGAGACAAGTGACGGCGCCAACATTATTCCGGCGAGAACCACTACTGCCGAGATCAAGCTCAGCATGACTGCGACTACGCCGGCGAGCCTTTCTGCTTCCTGCTTTCGGTCCTGGGCGAGGAGTTGCGAATAGGCTGGAATGAAGGACGCGGACAGAACGCCTTCGCCGAATAAGTTTTGTAGGAGATTCGGAATTCTTATCGCTGCGTTGAGCGCGTCAGCTGCCAGCGAGCTTCCGAAGTAGTGCGCAAAGAATTTGTTGCGAACGAGCCCCGCAATTCGACTAAGAAAAATTCCCGCGCCTACGAGGAATGCAGCTCCGCGGGAGTTGTCGCGGTTCACCACAGAATCGACGTGTGAAATAGGGCTTCACCCCAGACCGAATCGAGCAAGTCGTCGCCGTAGCGCGCCCAGAGCGGGACGATGTTGAGGGCACGCTCCTGCGGTTTCCCAAGTGGATAGAGTGCTCCCCGTGCAGCAGCGATATCACGCAGTGCATCGTTCCCTTTGCGCTTTATTGCTGCAGCATAGCGTCGCTCGACGCGATCAACCCGATGCAGGATGTTGCGCTTCAGGCCCTCGATGACTTGAGCACTGATGAGATTCTCCTTATCAGCGGTGCCAAGCGAGTCGATCTGCTTACCGGAATTCTCACGGAGCTCCGCAATGCTTGTCTTGATGTCCTCCGGCAGCGACTCGTGCGCAATTCTCGTTTCTACGGCATGCGGGTCTGCAAAATCGCTCGGGGTCAAAGAATATTTCTCGAGAATTCTCTCGATGCGCGGCTCGATCACGATTCCCGACCAGCGTGGAAGAACGAGCGGTGGCTCGATCTCCAGGGCGTTAGCGACCGCCGATACCTGCGCGAAATACGCTATCTCTGCCGGCCCACCGATATAGGCAACCGTCGGAAGGATGGTCTTCTCGAGGATTGGACGGAGTAGCACATTCGGCGAGAGCTCAGAGCTTTTCACCGCATTGTCTGTCGCATGCGAAATCGGAACACGACCACGCTTGCCATCGGTCGTGGAAAAAACGAGTGAACGTCCGCGCACTGTCTGGACCTGCGCATTGAAGGCGTGTGCCTTGAGCTCGGCATCGCGATCGAACAATCGCGATTCGATGTCCGAAGCGCGCTCGAGCGCGCGATGCATCAACGGCTCACCCTGTTTTCTCACGGCCGGGTGTGACGAATCCAGAACGGCGACACCAAGCCCGGACAGCATCTCACGCAGAAGCTTTACGTAAGCGCTGCCCATTGTCTCGCCAGCCTGGTACGTGCGCGCAACCACATCGAGGATTCGCGGATGCGGCGCCGATCGCGTTGCCCCGCGAAGCAGCTCGAGCTGTGATGATACATCGCCAAGAGGGATTTGAGAGAGAGGCAATCCCTGGTCGTCGCGATTCTGAAGGCTGATTATTTGCGCGCCATCAGGCGTCGCAATTACAGTCGATGCAGCCTCGACGAAATCGGAATCATCAGTCGCTGCCCAGAAGACCGGAGCAACGGGCATCTCTAATTTGTCGCTGAGAGACGCCGCAAAGGCGGCCACCGAGATCGCTTTCCACCATGTGTATAATGGCCCACCGAACAACGCAGGCTGTTGTCCTGTTGTTACGACAAATCCACCACGTGCAGCCTTTTGAAGGTTTTCCGCAGCGAGGCCGGTTGGCTCGATAGCCGGCAGGAGTGGCGTAAGCCAATCATTGGAGAATCGCGAAGCGACTTCCTTCGCGCGTGCGGTCCACTGCTCCGCTCCGTGCGGCCGATCGAGATACCACCCTGCAGGAGTTTTTTCGGCCAGTGCTGCCGCCGTGAGATCCTTACCGCGTAACGGAGTCGAGATTACTCGCAGCTTCACTTGCGCCTCGCCACGAGAATGACGCGCAACGAATCATCGTCGAGCGGCGCGCCCTCATAATCGCCGAAGGAATGCTGGATATGAAAGCCACGTCTTTCGAGCATTCCCGTCAGCTCAGCCCGTGTAAAGAGTCGCACCCGTTCGATGAAGTCACGTCCATTAGGCTCGATATGAATATGCTTTACTACAAAGCGTCCGTCGGGTGTAATCTCTCGCGTCTGGCGCACTTTCTTCCCGTTTCTGACTGACTCGTCCAGCGGAACGAGTGTGCGCTTAACGAGCTTCTCATTGAGAAAATCGAGAACGAAGCTGCCTCCAGGCGCGATGACTCGCGCAAGATCTCGAATTACACGCTCGTGCTCATCGTCACTCTCGAAGTACCCAAAGCTAGTGAAGAGATTGACGACCAGATCGAATGTGGAGTCGCGATATGGCAGCTCGCGAATGTCAGCCCGAACAAACTTCGCCTGAATGCCGTTTTGGCGAGCAGAGCGAAGAAGAATTTCAGATAGATCGACGCCCGACGTCCACCATCTTTCAGCAAGAAAACGGGCGTGGCGGCCAGGGCCGCATGCGAGGTCGAGCGCTCTGTTGATTGTGTGTCCGTCGAGAGACCGTGCTATCAGGTCGACTGCTTTCTTCGCCTCAGCAGTATCACGATGCGGATAGAGAGCAACGTACTCTTCGCCAAACCACGACTCGAACCACTCTTCATTCTGCTCGGTCACTTGTGATACGGCTCTCCGCGCAGAATCGTTCCTGCGCGATACAGCTGCTCTGCGAGAACGAGCCGCGCGAGCTCATGCGACAAAGTCCACGGCGCCAGTGACATTCGCGATCGCGCTTTTTTTAGTACCTCTTCCGACAACCCGTATGCTCCGCCAATCACGAATGCCAAATCGCGGCCGCGATCGCGCTCGCCGCCAAGCCATTCAGCAAATTTCTCTGAGGTAAAAGTTTTGCCGCCGGGATCGCATGCGACAATCGGAGTCGAGCCCGTTCGGTCGACGAGTCGCTCTCCCTCGCGTCGCCGCACAATCGCTGAATCTCCGGACGTCGCGCGCTCTTCCTTTACCTCATGAACGTCGAGCGGCCAGTACCGCGCCGCCCGAGTTTCGTATTCCTGTATTGCCGCCGCGAGAGCGGCGTTCCGCGGCCTCCCTACAACCGCGACCATGAGTCGCATCAGGCGTAGATGCCGCGAAGTCTGTGAACTGTTGCCACTCTGCTGATCGCCAACATATACGCAGCGGTGCGCATGTTGACTTTGTGCTTCTGCGAAAGCTCGAGGACGGCGCGGAAGCTGTTGATCATAATGTCACACAAGCGCTGATTGACGAGCTCTTCAGTCCAGAAATATCCACCGCGATCCTGAACCCACTCGAAGTAGGAGACGGTTACACCGCCCGCGTTCGCGAGAATATCGGGAATCACGAACACTCCGTTTTCTTCGAGAATCGAATCCGCGCCCGCTGAAGTCGGCCCATTCGCTCCTTCGCAAATTATGCGAGCGCGAATCTGACCAGCGTTCTTCGTTGTGATAACGTTCTCGAGTGCAGCCGGTAAGAGGACGTCGACATCGAGCGTAAGAAGGTCGGCGTTGCTTATGACGTCGCCTTTGCCATATCCATCGAGATGCTTGTGCTTCGTCACGTGGGCAATTGCATCGTTGATGTCTATTCCATCTTTATTGTGAATCGCAGTCGAGCGATCGCCAATTGCAACGACCTTGCATCCCTCCGCCTGAAGGAGCTGCGCGGCAACAGATCCGACATTCCCAAATCCCTGCACGGCGACGGTAGTTCCTGCGATGGGCATTCCGAGATGGTCGAGCGCTTCCTTCGTGACGATCATGCATCCGCGTCCGGTCGCTTCCCGACGACCCAGCGATCCGCCCATCTCGACTGGCTTTCCAGTAACTACGGCCGTGGTCGTATGACCAACGTGCATGGAGTAAGTGTCCATGATCCACGCCATCACACGCTCATTAGTGTTGACGTCGGGCGCCGGTACATCCGAGTCAGGACCCAGAACGTTGATGATTCCGGCAGTGTAGCGCCTCGTTAGACGCTCGAGCTCGCCGGGGCTCATCGTGAACGGATCGCAAACCACTCCACCTTTTGCACCGCCAAACGGAATGTTCACGACGGCGCATTTCCACGTCATCCATGCAGCGAGCGCTTTCACTTCTTCGAGCGTTACCTGCATGTCGAACCGGATACCACCCTTGGCAGGTCCGCGGGATGTGTTGTACAACACACGGTACCCTGTATAGACCTCGACTTCCCCATTGTCACGCATGATGGGGATCGAGACGATTACCTGTTTCTCGGGATGGCGGAGAACCTTGTACAGCCCCGGCTCGAGATCCAGCAGATCAGCGGCCTGGTCGAAGCGAAGCATCATTGCTTCAAAAGGATTTTCTTCGTCGAGAAAAGTGTCCTTGTCGGGACGGACTATGGTTTGAGTCGGAATGCGAAGATCGGTTGCCATGAACGGGATTGTGGTTTCGGTGAAGATGCGACGCTTTATTCGGCCGCAGTTTTCGGAGTCAGTTGAGCCAGCAAATTCTCGAGCGCATCACCACCGCTCTCGATCTCCAATCGCTGTAAAACATACCATAATGGAGGCGCCGCAGCAGGCCAAAGAGGTACGAGCTTTACTGCATCCTTGAGAGTGCAGACAAGGAGTGCATCCGGTGCGCCACCAGTCGCGAGGATTCGCGATACATCGGCCGCTGTGTAGCGATAATGGTCCGGAAAATCGAGTGGCGTGACGAGAGCGCCAGTGTCCCGCAGCTGCTGAAAGAATGCTTTCGAATCACCGATTCCGGCGACAGCAATTACGCTCCTCTCTCTCATTACACTGAGCGGAAGCTTTTCGTCGGACGGCGTAGTAGTCGCCCGCACGAGACTGCCCATCTCGAAGTGAACTACGGCGACCGGCACGTCGGGCGCAGTGCGCAGAACCACACCTCTCAAATCATCTACGCGCTCCGTGGCAGCAGTCTTTCGAGTTATTACTACGAGGGCCGCACGCCGCACCGACGATAATGGCTCGCGCCACGGTCCGGCCGGAATCAGACGAACCTTTGAATCCCATTGTTCGGCGGCGAGTAAAGCGATGTCAACCGCGCGTTCAGCCTCTCGATGTTGAAACGCATCGTCAAGTACCGCGACAGTTGCACCGAGCTGAACCGCCTCAGTGATGCCCGCAACTCGACGCTTAGCTATAACGACTGGAATCTGTGGATTGAGATGAGCGTGAACCAATGGCTCGTCGCCCCCGTAGCCACGAAGAACCACTGCCGGTCGTGCACCACGATTCGCCAATTCGGCTGCAAGCCATGCGGCAAAAGGCGTTTTTCCAGTTCCACCAACCGAAAGATTCCCAACACTTACAACGGTGATTGCAGACGACTTTACGCGAAGCACGCCGTGGTCGTACATCCAGCCGCGCGCAACGGTGATGAATCGATACGTTTCGGCAAACGGAGTCAGCGCAACACGCGCAACTTTGAAAACGGGATCGCTACTGCGCCAAATTTTTTCAATCAGGCGCATGCGAGCTTCTCTGTGTCTCCCATCGCCGCCTGAAGACGTGACGCGGCTGCCGTAGCCTCACGAGAGCTACGAGCTTCAACGTAAACCGGTGCACCGTACGCAACTGTCACTTTTGCAAAGGGCTTCGGAATGATGAATCGATCCCAGCTAGATAAATGCCATGCATTATCCACGTGTGCGGTGATCGGAAGAATTGCTGCCCCTGACCTCTGCGCTGCGATAAGCGCGCCCGGGGCATAGCTTCTGGCTGGGCCGCGTGGACCGTCTGGAGTTACGGCCACTTCTGCTCCGGCTTTCAATTGTCGCACTAGTGCGAGCAGTGCTCGGTCAGCCCCCCTCGTGCTCGAGCCGCGGATCAACCGATATCCGATCGATTGGGCCACGCGCGCAATTATTTCACCGTCCCGATGCTCGCTCACAAGAATTGCAACGCGTTGATTTCTATGGTGCCAGATAAGCGGGAGGAGCTGGCCGTGCCAGAGCGAAAAAATGAATGGGCTCCCATGTAATCTGAGTGCCTCGAGATGCTCGCTACCGCGAACTTCATATCTCCACGTTCGCCCTAAGGCCTGTAGTGCGATGCCTCCCAGTGTGATAGCAGCGTGAGCACTGACTGGAAGCGTTTCATCGGTCACGGTACAAGCTCGCTCGCCATCTTCGCCACTCGAAGCGCAGCACCAGGCTCGCCCAGGCGACCTCGTACCTCCGCTAATCCTCCGAGCACGCGCTTTCTGTCATCGCTACCCATATCAAGCAGTGAAGTCAGAGCATTCGCCACAGGACGCGGCTGAAGATCATCCTGCACGAATTCCTTTGCGATC
>DATLDN010000133.1:0-10584 GCA_035525855.1 Gemmatimonadaceae bacterium | reverse complement strand
TCGTTCGAACTGTCGTTGGCGGATCGACCGCTTATACGGCCTGAACGGTTAGGTATCCAGCTCCGCGCTCAGCTTCGGCTCTCCAGGTGCGCTGCGACCAAGCAGCCGCGACACAATACGATCTCCGTGGTAACGACCGTTCTCGATAAAGATTTTGTTCGCGTCAAAGCCGGCGACTACAACACCAGCAATGAAAATTCCCGGCACTGAGGTTTCCAGCGTTGCCGGATCGTGTTGTGGAATTCCCGACTTCTCGTCGATCGGCACTCCCACGCGACGGAGGAGATCGACCTGAGGAGCAAAGCCGGTCATCACGTAAACGAACATGGCCGGCAACCTCTCACCGTTTGACAGAACGACCGATTCGCTCTCGATGCTTGCAACTCGAGAATCCCACCGAACGGCAATGCTTCCTTCCTTCACGCGATTCTGAAAGTCAGGAAGCACCCAGGGTTTGATGCGTTTGTCGAACGTCGGACCAAAATGAACCAGAGTCACACGCGCGCCCGAGCGCCACAAGTCGAGCGCGGCTTCGGCCGCTGAGTTTCCACCGCCGACAACAACAACATCCTGGTCGAATGCCTCGTGTCCTTCACGGTACACGTGCGTTACATGCGGAAGATTCTCACCAGGGACGCGTAGATAATTGGGCGATCCGAAATAACCGGTTGCCACCACAACAGCTTTCGCGTGTACGACGCCCTTGGTGGTATGAATTGCAAATCCATCATCCGACGCAACGATCGACTCCACTCGTTCATACTGCCGGATATCGAGATCGAAATGCTTTACGATTGCGCGATAATACGCGAGCGCATCGCGACGAGATGGTTTCTCTGCGGAAGTAACAAACGGAACGCCGCCGAGTGAAAGCTTTTCGCTCGTCGAGAAGAACCGGACATATGTCGGATAGTGCGATATAGTACTGACGATAACTTCAGCTTCGACCACCGCGACTGACAACCCCGCGCTTTTTGCGGAAATTGCGGCGGCAAGACCACAAGGACCACCGCCGACAATCAGCAGGTCGAGCATTACACGCGCGCTATTGAACCACTATTGGCGCCGTCCATCGGAATGGTCCCCATTCCATCACCAACGATCCGTAGTTCGCGACAGCGGGCACAACGGAGATACTGAACTTTTCGACTGGAGCCGCTGTCGTGTCTGCTATCATGCGCGCCTTGCCAAGGTCGTTTGCCGGATTGTAGCCTGTGCCCCACTGCCCCGTCTGCTTGTTCACTATGAGCTCCACACCGTTCGTATGCGGAATTGTCCACAGAGTGTACATGCCGGCGGGAAGTTTTATGCCCGCGAGAGTAATTGGCCTCGATGCGGAGAATTGTGTCGCCGCGTTTGCGCCCGTCCGCCACACCCGATCGTACGGGATGATGTTTCCCAGCAGCACTCGTCCGCGCGCGAGCGGACGCCCATAGTCCACCATGAAGTTCGCGCCGCCAATAATTGCGCGCGTAGTGTCTCTCACACTAAGTGACTTCACACCGCCGGTTTGCGTTTCCATTGCAGCGAACCGTTCGCCGATTGCTGTTACGTCCGGTGGATCAGTAACGCGAACGACGTCAACCTTATAAGTGGTGCGCGCTCCTGAGTAACTCAGCATGTGATTCGCGGAATCGAACTTCGCTTCACCGATCCCCGCAAGCCAGTCGTGCGATATCTCCGCTTTGCCAGCCCCTGCAAGGCGCACGATTCCGTGATGAAGCGGAAAGTTGTCGAACTCTCTGTCGAGATAAAATTGTCGCATCTGAATCGTATCACCCGCGTGCCGATTTGCCTTCTTCGCGCGTGCAAGCGCGTTCGCGAAATACAATTCGTACAGACTGTACATTTGCGGAACGTGGGCCATCGCAATGCCACCGCCTGTCTCGAAAGTTTTTTGTTTCTTTCCGGTTCCGTCTTTTTTCGTGACGTGCACCGAAGTTGGAGTCACATCCGCTACGACGTGACGATCTCTTTGATTCTCGGGCTCACTTGGAGTGTGAATGTCCATTTCGAGATGTCGAATGCTGCCGTCGTCGGCTAGCTCGATTTCGGTGTGACGTTGATTGACCCGCGGAAACCGGTCTGCTTCATCGCTTATCAGCGTGGACCCGCGTCGCGACACGCTTTCAACGGAAATCGTATCATTACCGAGACGCGTGATAAACCCATAACGCTCCTCTGGCTGCTTTGGACCGCACGCCGCAAGGATGAGAAGGAGGGTGACGAATCGTTTCATTAGAGAGTGTTGAATTGCCGCAAATGGTGAAGGGCGAATATACGACCAGTCATGAGGCTCGGCGCTACCGTGCCGGCGATGGCCTCACACGCATGATGACATTTTTTGATTGACCTCGGATAGTTTGCATCGCAAAACGAACAATCCTTCCTTGCGAATCGCGTTGCATCTCGCCGACCGTCGATGTGTTGTCGAAAAAGAATTTGTCTTTCGCGTAGGGAGTTAGCATCCACTTCGGTCCGCCTGTTTTTTGATAGACCAGTTTTCCGTTATCCAGGCTGATCACGACGTCGACATTATTCCGATCCTTATAAGTACCCGCGTACGATTGAAGCACGTCGTTAGAAAGAACAATCAGCGTGATATCGAGCGGCCGGCCAATCGCCGTTGCGGCTAGATCAGTTGCGATCAGCTCAGGCAGTCTCTTCCCGCGAGAATTGAGAAATACTGCGACGAGTAAATCTTCCCGAGGGAGATACATCGCGTGGCTCATGAATCCGCCCATGTTGCCACCGTGCTCGACTAGTGGACTCCCTTGCAGCTCTCCGATGAACCACCCATAGCCATAATCGGTTGCGCTATTGTCTGGCAGCCGCGCGGCAGTCCACGCTTTCTGAAGCATCGCCCTGCTGATGAATTTTCCTGCGACCAGCGCCTGATGCCATTTGAAAAAATCTTCTGCGGTCGACTGAATCGCACCTGCTGCCCATGCGATCTGAACGTTTCCGTTCACCGCGTTCTCAATTCCATTCCGAGTAAAGAGATACGGATACGCTCGATTTGGAACGACACGCATATCGTTTCCCCAAAGCGAGTGGTCCATACCCGCTGGCTTGAGCAGCGTGGTCTCTACGAATTCGGGAAACGGCTCGCCAGTGACTTTCTCCATGATGTAACCAAGGAGCTGATAACCGGAATTGCTGTAGTTGGAGTTACTGCCCGGTTTAAAATCGAGTGGCTGATCTTTGAATGTCGCGATCACCTGATCGGCGGAAAGCCATCCCCTTCCCATTGCGAGTAGAGTTGCAACGCTCTTCGCATTCGGAACGCCCGCTGTGTGAGTCAGCAGCTGCTCGATGGTTATGCCTTTGTACGCGTCGGGAAAAGTCGGAAGAAACTTTCCAACCGAATCCCGAAGCGAGATCGTGCCCTTCTCGACTTGTTGCAGCACCGCTACCGCAGTGAACTGTTTCGTCATCGATGCGATCGAGAAAACAGCGCTGGTCTTCATTGGAACGGCCAGCTCGAGATTGGCCATCCCAAACGCACGCTCGTAGACGACTCTTCCACCTCGAGCAATCAGCGCGACTCCACCTGGCTCGTCTGGTTTGTAGTGGGCGTCGATTAGTGAGTCGAACCTTGCATTCGACTGAGCGTTCGCCGTCACACATGGGATCAACAGTGCGGCGAGAAGGCTCGTGGAAATTGTTCTCTTGAGCATGTCAGTTGGTCCCACTGCACGCCGGGGAGAGTTGCTTTGGCAGCCCTCCTTGCAAATGACCCGCTTGCGCCGCACTTTCGCCGACCCATGCCCGTTGCCGGAGTCGACCTCGGAGGAACGAAGCTCGCGACCGCCGCGTTCTCTGACGACGGCGAAATTCTACACCGCGAAACTACACCTCTCGCTGGACGCACTGGATCTGCAGTTGGGAATTTGATTGCCTCGCAGATCTCGGCGCTTGTAAAGAATTACGATTGCAGTGCTGCCGGTGTTTGCATACCCGGATTGTATCGGGCTGCACGCGGTACCGTTTGGGCGCCGAACATTCCTGAATGGGACGATTACCCGCTGCTTGACGAGCTCACCGCAGCAGCGGACGGCCGCGTGCGCATCGCAATCGACAGTGATCGCGCAGCGTACATTCTGGGCGAAACATGGCGCGGCGCAGCTCGCGGTGCGCGCGACGCAATTTTCCTCGCGGTGGGAACTGGAATTGGCGCCGGGATTATCAGTGACGGGCGAGTAGTTCGAGGACACGGCGATGTTGCGGGCGCAATTGGATGGCTGGCGCTCGATCGGCCCTTCGCGTCGCGATTCGTTC
The DNA here is from genome assembly GCA_035525855.1 of Gemmatimonadaceae bacterium. Taxonomy (GTDB): domain Bacteria; phylum Gemmatimonadota; class Gemmatimonadetes; order Gemmatimonadales; family Gemmatimonadaceae; genus UBA4720. Next base: position 6,303 of record DATLDN010000133.1, on the reverse strand, counting down.
AGCATGGATGCTTCGAAGATCAGGCGTCCGGGCCGGGACTCGTTCGCGTTGCCCGCGATTTGATGGCAGCCGATAAGGATTACCGCGGTGCGCTGGTCCAAACGCCCGACATCGATCCGTCGCACATTTTCGCTGCACTCGAGGAAGGCGATCCGATTGCGAGAAAAACACTCGAAAACGCGGTCGAGCTATGGGGAATGGCAGCGGCGAATCTCGTGAGCTTGTTCAATCCTGAGATGATCGTTTTCGGCGGAGGACTCTTCGGACCCGCGCTTCAATTTCTCGATCGCATTAGAGCTGAGGCGAAACGCTGGGCTCAGCCAATCGCAATCGAGCAGGTCCGCTTCACGGCATCGGAGCTCGGTGCTGATGCAGGACTGTACGGCGCCGGCTATCTCGCACTTACCACGAAACAATGAGATCGCGACGAGCACTCTTTATCTGCGCATGTCTTGGCATGCTCACCTTCGGGATCGTGCTCACGGTCCTCGGCGCGGTACTACCGTCTGTGATCGAGCGATTCGGAATCGACAAGGCGCAGGCGGGCTCGCTGTTCCTGTTGATGACGTTAGCGATTCTCGCGGCCTCACTCGTGTTTGGCCCCATGGTCGATCGCTACGGCTACAAGGGAATGCTGCTTCTCGCCACTGCACTCATTGCAGTTGGCCTGGAAGGAATCGCATTCGCCGGATCCCTTGGAATTCTGCGTGTTGCAATCGTTCTGATCGGATTCGGCGGAGGAATTATTAACGGCGGCACCAACGCTCTGGTTGCCGACATCAGCAGCGAGGAGAAAAACGCAAACCTGAATCTCCTTGGCGTTTTCTTTGGCATCGGTGCGGTGGGAGTTCCGTTCGTACTCGCGACACTCGGTGAAAGCTTTGCACACTCGACGTTGATCGCAGCTGTTGGTGCTCTTGTCTTGATTCCCCTTCTCGTAATTGCCGTTACCGAATTTCCTGCGCCTAAACAGGCTCAGGGATTTCCGATTGCCGCTGCAGGCAGGCTCGTTCGTGATCCGCTTCTTCTAATGATGGGCTTCATGCTGTTCCTCGAGAGCGGAATGGAGATAACAGTCGGCGGCTGGACGTCGACTTTCGTAAATGAGGAGCTCGCAGTTCCGGCGCGCCGCGCGCTCGTGATTCTCTCGCTTTACTGGCTGGGAATGATGTTGGCTCGTCTTGCCCTTGGGACTTTTCTAAAGACAGTTCCACCGGCTCGAGCAATGTTCGTCTGCATAGTCGTCGGTCTCGCCGGCGCTCTCGTTCTCTTATTCACACGTGAGCCGCAAATCGCAGCCATAAGTGTGTTCATGCTTGGTGTCGGGTTCGCCGCAACATTTCCGACGGTGCTCGGTTTCGTCGGCGAACGCTACGCAAATCTCTCCGGAACGGCATTCAGCCTTGTAATCGCGATGGCGCTTTGCGGCGGAATGTTGATGCCATGGCTCGCCGGAGTCATCGGCGCGTCGAAAGGAATGCGCGAATCGTTTGTCATTGTCCCAGTAGCGCTGGTACTGCTTGCACTGCTTCTCGGAATCCTCTCACGCGCGTTGCGCACCAATACAGCCAACCGATGAAACTCGCGATACAATGGCTCGCCAACACGCGCGCAATAATGGACGACATCGAGCGAACACAAGCCGATTCGATTCAGCGCGCCGCAGAGATGATGGCGAATTCAATCGAGGCGGAGCGTTGGGTTCACACGTTTGGATGCGGTCATGCTACGATTCCGGTGGAGGAGATGTATCCACGGATTGGTGGATTCGTGGGCTTTCACCCCATGATCGAGCTGCCGATGACATTTTTCACGCGAATCACCGGCGAAATGGGAATTCACCAATTCCTGTTTCTCGAGCGAGCTGAAGGCTACGGCGATGCGATTGTGAAGAGCTACACGCTCGATCCGCGTGACACGATGTGGATTTTCTCGCACACTGGAATCAACAACGTCAACATCGACGTTGCTCTTCGAGCGAAGGAGCAGGGCTTGAAGATTATTGCGACGGGCTCCGCCGAGCAGGTTGGTGCGCCGCGACATCCATCAGGAAAAACACTGTTCGAGCTGGCCGATGTTGTCATCGATACCAGGGTTCCTGGCGGCGACGCTGCAGTCCCGCTGATGAATCATTTCGATAAAGTCGGACCGGTTTCTACGATGGCTTTTGTTACGGTCGTGTGGATGACAATCACCACGGTCGCCGAAATTCTTGCAGCGCGTGGAGTGAAGCTCTTCATTCACCCATCCCACAATATTCCAGGTGACACCACTGCTAGAGAACGACTGGACTCAGCGCTCGCCGAATACAAGCGAAGAGTTGCGGGAGTTTGATCAACCGAGAGAGTTGATCAGCACGTCGAGATCCGCGGTCGTCGTTCGGTAGCTTGTAATGCAGGCGCGGAGTACACGCGCTCCGCCTAGCTCGAGTGAAGAAATCCACACATTGCCCTCGTCGCGCATTCGCGCCGCAAAGTTCTCGACATCCGTTCCGTGTTCGATGAACCGCGAATGCGTGAAACACACAACTGGTAACGGTGAGTCATTAACTATAGTCCACCCGGCTTCGACCAACTTGCGACGCAGCTCGACACCCATCTGCGTCTGCCATTCGATATCATCGGCAACTCGCTTAGCGCCGAGACTCGCGAGCGTCATAAAAACCTTCAGTCCGATAAATCTTCGCGACCACTGAAGCGACGTCTGATACAAATCCATTCGCTCGGCGGTTTCTTCGAGAACGTATGATGCATCCACGTCGAATGCGGTGCGTAACGCAGCTGTATGCTTTGTAAAAAACATTCCTGCGCCCATTGATACTGACATCCACTTGTGCGCATCCCACGTCACCGAGTCAGCTAGCTCCACGCCTTCGACGAGATGTCGCAACTTTGGCGACAGACAAACCGAGGCGCCGTACGCTCCGTCGACGTGCAGCCAGATGTTGTGCCTCCTGCAAATCTCTGCAATCTCCGCGATCGGGTCGATCGCTCCGCATCCGGTAGTCCCGAGCGTCGCGACGACTAGAAAAGGCCGATGCCCCGCCTGCAAATCGTTTTCGATCGCATCCGCAAGCTCGCGCGTCCGCATTCTATACAGCTCATCAACCTGAACAGTGCGGAATGACTTAGCGCCAAGTCCGGCGTGGCGCGCGATCTTGACAAGGGAGTGATGGCTTTCGCTCGATGCATACAACACGGGCGTCGAGCCAAGCGATCGCAATCCGCCGTCGATGTACTCGGGAAAATGATGAGCGAGGGCCGCAAGAACAGTCGTGTGGTTCGCTTCGTTGCCACCGGATGTGAATTGACCAGTCATATGGGCGATGCCAAGGCAGCTCGCGAGATACTTGAGCGTGTGACGCTCGATCTCGTTTGCGCTTGGACTATGCCACCATGCGCCAACTTGCGGATTGTATCCGGCAACGAGCGCATCTGCGGCAACAGATGCCGGATGAACGCTCGGTACAAAGAGCCCGAAATAGCGCGGATGAACCGCATGAACTGACGACGTTTCCAACAGGTGCACGACGTCGCCAACAAGCTGCCGCAAATTAATCGGCTTATCGAAGCGGTACTCGCCGACAGATGATTCCAACTCGGCACGATCGACAACTGGCGATGGCGGTACAGATCGTACGCGTTCCCACCACGCACTCAGTGCGTCCTCGATTGCACTGGCCGCCCATTCGAACGAAAGCTCATCTCGGTCACTAAGTCGCAAGTCAGCCATACCAGCAGAGATACCGGGGCGAATCAACCCGCGTCAAGCCGAGCTTCGGTGGCGCGGTGGATTGTTGAAGTGACATCTTTCAATGATGCCGGAACGCCGATTCAATGAAGAAGAAGTCGCGCTCATTTTCCAGCGCGCGGCCGAGGCACAGCATCAGACAAGCCAGGCTCCGCTCGCGTCGAGTGAGGGAATGACACTTACCGAACTGCAAGCAATCGGGCGCGAAGTCGGCATTTCCAGTGACGAGCTGGCGAGTGCAGCTAAAGCGGTCGAGCTCAGACCGCAGCCAACGTCCCGCAATTTCCTCGGCTTTCCCATTGGCGTGGGGTTGTCAGTCGATCTTGGCCGCAAGATGTCGCAGGAAGAATGGGAGACGTTCGTCGCTGACCTTCGCGAGACATTCGACGCGCGCGGAGTAGTTAAGCAAGAGGGCAATCTTCGCTATTGGGCGAACGGAAATCTTCAGGCTCTTCTCGAGCCGGTAGGAGCTGGAGATCGCATTCGCCTTCGCACAGTAAAAGGCGGCGCAGCAGGCGGCATTATCGGCGCAGTTGGGCTGGCTGCTCTCGCGGTTGGAGCCGTCATCGCGCGCTCAGTTGGCATCGACGCGGCATCGCTCGGATCGTATATGCTTATTGGAACAGCGGGTGCAGCAGCGTTTGGGTTCAGCGCGCTTCGATTACCGGGTTGGGCGCGACTTCGACGCACACAAATGGAAACCGTCGCGGCGAAGCTGCCGCGGGCTACTTAATGAACCTCGCCGTAAATCCGCCCGTTCTCCCGATGCTCGCAAAGCGAGTCAGCGAGCTACCGCCAGGCGAGGGGTGGATCTTCGAGCCAAAATGGGACGGTTTCCGCACGCTGATCTTTCGCGACGGTGACGAAATTTTCATACAAAGCCGCGACGAGAAACCGCTCAACAGATATTTCCCGGAATTGATCGAGCCACTCAAAAAGCAGTTGCCCGAGCGCTGCGTTCTCGACGGAGAGCTTGTGATCGCCGGAAGTGAAGGGCTCGAATTCGAGTCATTGCAGTTGCGATTGCATCCCGCCGAATCGCGCGTACAGAAATTATCTGTGGAAATACCGGCGGAGGTTGTGTTTTTTGACCTGCTCTGCGTCGGTAACGACAGCTTGTGCGAAACACCATTTGCCGAACGGAGATCGAAGCTCGAGAAAATTCTCGCCGGCGCCGAGTCGCCCCTGCATTTAACGCCGGCGACGCGAGATAGAGTGATCGCCGCTGACTGGTTTAAGCGTTTCGAGGGCGCGGGACTCGATGGCGTTGTTGCAAAACCCGAAACCGGAACGTACCAGCCGAACAAACGCGTGATGTTCAAAGTGAAACACGAACGCGAATGCGATTGCGTCGTCGCCGGATTTCGCTGGCACAAGCGCGGTGATAAAACGGCTCTCGGTTCATTGCTTCTCGGATTGTACGACGGCGATGACTTCGAGTTTGTTGGTGTGTGTGCGAGTTTCACCGATGTGAAGCGGAGCGAGCTGATAGAGTTTCTGAAGCCCTACCGCAAGAACGCACTCGAAGGACATCCGTGGCGCGATTGGGCCGATGGGTCACCGCAAACAGCAGAGGCCGCGCGCCGTCGCCCTGGTATGGAAAGTCGCTGGAGCGCCGGAAAGAATTTGTCGTGGGAACCGTTGAGGCCTGAGCTGGTCGTTCAGGTTGCTTACGACCACATGCAGAGCGGACGGTTCCGTCACACTGCGCAGTTTCGCCGCTGGCGTCCGGACAAGAAACCGCACGATTGTACGTTTGAACAATTAGAGGTCGTACCGCCTCACGAGTTAGCCGCAATCTTCGCAACGTAACTTTTGGCGGCGCACGAGCGTAGGAGTTTCATATGAACGACGATGAATCGACTTCACGCTCGGCACTGTGGCGATGGGCTGCCGGGATTTTCCTTGTCATCAACATCGGGGGAATTCCGCTCGCAGTCGCGATGGGTGAGACGAGCCACGCACTCGTTCATGTTGGATTCCTCTTTGCGGGATACATAGCGTGGCAGCTTACGTCGGGCTCTCGTAAACACCCTGCCGTCCAAATAGCAGACGCGGATCCGCGGCTCGATTATCTACAGCATTCTGTTGACGCGATTGCGCTCGAGGTCGAGCGGATTGGCGAAGCTCAGCGGTTCAACGAGAAGCTGCGCACAAAGCCGAACTGAGCTGATTTAACGAGCGCGCGCTTGTCTCCGGGCGCGAGTAGGATCGTCATCAGGGTCCGGTGTGTCCTGCGCAGGCCGTGATTTCTCCGGAACATTCCGGAGGTTGATCCGAACGCGCGTCCATGTAGTCGATCGTCCACGCATCGCATCGACGAGAATATCATCAACCGCCAGGTACGAAGCAGCTTTTGGATGCTTCTTTTTCCATCGCTCGAGGCCAGCGAGAGCTTCATCCTTGCTCGTTGAATTTGCCACCGTAATCAAAGGCATCTTCGACCGCGGTTTCCGTTCTGCTGTCTTTGTCGCCGCCTTCGCTCCCTTCGCGCGAGAAGGAGCAACGCGCGCGGATTCGCCTTCCATCTTTCGGAAATGCGGCGGCCACGGC
>DATLDN010000125.1:0-4525 GCA_035525855.1 Gemmatimonadaceae bacterium | reverse complement strand
CCGGCGGAATCGCATTTGCCAGAGCAAGCGCAAACTCAGATACTGTCGCGTATCGCTCAGAAGGATCGAGTGACAGTGCGTTCAAGAGAACATCAGAAGCTGCGCCGGGGACTTTCGATGTAACTGGAAGTCTGGGGGGCGGCCCGCTGAATCTTTTTGCGATGACTCCCTGAGGAGTGGAAGCCACAAATGGCGGCCCTCCCGACAACATCTCATAAACGGTACAGGCCAGACTGTATTGATCGCTTCGCCCGTCGAGATTTATCTCACCGCTCGCTTGTTCCGGGCTCAGATACGCTGGCGTTCCTATCGCGATGCCTGTCCGTGTCAGCGTCTCGCCCCCGGCTGCGCTTATTGCCTTCGCAATACCAAAATCGAGAATGAGCGGCTCGCCCTCGAACAGAATGATGTTCTCGGGTTTGATGTCGCGATGGACAACTCCGTTTCGATGGGCGAAATCCAGAGCGGCGGCCAACTGCCGGGTGATGCGCACGACGTCTGCGGGCACAACCGTCTTCTCGCGGTTCATTCTGCCGCGCAAAGTTTCGCCCTGTACGTGCGGCATCACATAGAACAGCACGCCATTTGTCTCACCCGAATCGTGAACGGGCACGATGTGAGGATGTGTGAGACCCGCGACCGTCTTGATTTCCTGTAGAAATCGCTCGACGCCTACTGCGGCAGCGACATCGTTGTTTAAAACTTTTACTGCGACGTTGCGTCCGTGTCGCGGGTCGCGCGCGCGATAGACAGTCGCCATCCCTCCACGCCCGATCTCGTTCTCGATCGTGTAGCGATCGCCCAGCGATTGAAAAGGAGGAGTAGTCATCGACGCTTATAGTACTTCGTATTGGGAGACGTTACGAACGGATCGGGGACTTCAATCCGAATCGTTCGACAAGGGAGGGAATGCTTTTGATATCGACCTCGAGGCCATATCGTCGAGCCAGATCAGAAATCTCATCCGGACGAGCTCGTGCGGAGCCGCCCATATCAACGAGCTCCTCGAAGTAGCGCTCAAATCCGGCGGGTGAAATAATTTCGAGCAACCGCGCGGGGTCATCCCCTGCATTCCAGAACGTGTGCCACTGATTACGCGGCTTGAAAATCAAATCGCCCGCTTCGCCATAAACTACGTCGTCGCCGAGCAGTGCGCCGACGCGTCCCTCGAGAATGAAACTGTATTCGTCTTCACGACTGTGTCGATGGAGGGGTGCCGCCAGAGCTCGAGGAGGAATTGGATGCTCGACCAGGGAGAAGCCGCCGCCTGATTCACGACCATCGATCATGAATCGGACGCCCATGGCACCGAGCACCCCGGCTTTGCCGTCTTTTGGACCGAGTACTTTTGGCGAGTTAGCAGTCATCGAATCTTTACGCGTCTGGTTTTACGTAGGAATGGTCAAAAGATAATGCGAGCGCCACGAGAGATGATGATCCGCAAATGCACGCCGGCTGATCTGGATCAAATCTGCGCCGTGATCAACGATGCAGCCGGGATTTACAAAGAGAATATTGCTCCGGATCGATGGAAAGATCCGTATATGCCGGCGAGCGAGCTGCGAGATGAAATCAACGACGGCGTAGTGTTCTGGGGAGCTTACGAGAATCAAATACTCGTCGGCGTGATGGGACTTCAAGACGTCCGCGATGTCGCGCTCGTCCGCCACGCATACACCCGCACCAGCAGTCAGGGAAAGGGAATCGGATCAAAACTTCTCGCGCATGTTTTGGCGCAAACGGATCGACCGGTATTGATGGGCACGTGGGCTGCGGCCACGTGGGCGATACAGTTCTACGAGAAACACGGTTTTCGCCTTGTTTCAGCGGATGAAAAGGAAATCCTCCTGCGACGATACTGGAAGATCCCCGTACGTCAGATTGAAGAGTCTGTCGTTCTTGCCGACGAGGGCTGGTTCACAACTCACGCTACGACAACGCGTTGACGCAGCCGCGGATCATCCCCCTCTCTGAGATCCGGCGTTACGCTGGAGGCCTCCACGTAGTTCAAGTTCTGCTTCCGGCTGGGCTTACGATGAGCGGGCACCATCACGATCAACCCACAATCGTCGCCATTATGCGCGGCTCGATGTTAACGCGCGATTCCGCTGAGTGGCATCTGGAGTCGGAGGGATCAGTTCAACTACTGCCGCCTGGAGCATCCCGTACAATCTCGACATCGAGGGGCCCTGTCGAGTGTCTTCTAATTACTGCGGATTGTGGACAAGGCGTCGGACAGCACGTGTTGTGGCAGTGCAAAGAAGTGACTCGTATTGAGAATGCGTCTCGACTCGGCGAATGGCGCGTCGTAAGCGACATCGCCCACGGTTCAGCGATGTCAGTCGTAACACTTGAAGATGCAACTCTTCGTTTTCTGTCCGCTCTGACCGATGCGCGTGATAGATCGCAGCCTGAGTGGGCCCGCGCAGCGATCGCGGAAATTCGGAATAATCCGCGAGCAACAGCGGCAGGTATTGCGCGCTCGGTTGGCGTACATCCCGTTCATCTTGGACGCGTTGTTCGGCGCACTCTGGGGATCACGCTGCGTGAGCTTATGAGACGTTCACGTGTCGATCGCGCACAGGACTTACTGCGCGACGCAACTCGCTCGATCAGTTGTGTTGCGCATGAGGCAGCGTTTGCGGACCACAGCCATATGTGCCGGGAGTTCATAAGAAGGCTTGGCGTGAGTCCTGGAGCGTACCGACACGCTTACAACTTCGGAAATGTTGCATCTGTTCAAGCGGCAGATATTCCTAACGTACAGCTTGGGGAATGCAGCGTGTGCGAAATCGCGGATGGCTCACTCCAATCGCAGTCGTCGCCGTCCCGCCGCTTCTCCTCCTAGCGGCCAATCCTGACGTCTTCCATCTGATTGCCGGCTTGGCTGGAGTTCGACGGCGCCCACTGTTGCTTTGTTGGTTACTGGCGGCGTTTCTCACCCTGGTTCTTGCCTTCTTCCGCGCAGCCGGGCATCGCCCGGTTCTTAGTGCACTCATCGTGGGCGTCTGCAGTGCGCTTGCCTTCCTGATCCTTAGCAGCCCTGATATTCGAACAGTTCGTTTCACGCGGGGACAAATGACGTACGCCGGAACAGTTTACATTCCAAAGTCAGACGCGCCTGCTCGGCTCACAACTGTCGTTCTCGTGCCGGGAAGCGCGGCATTCAAGCGTTCTTTCTATGATCTTTGGGCGGAGCGCATCGCTCGATCAGGCGTGGTCGTGCTGGTGATCGACAAACGTGGCGTGGGTGGGACGACCGGCTTTTTTGAGCGAGAGAACAACAGCTCGCGGAAGAATCTTTCGCTGCTCGCTCAGGATGCAGTCGCTGCTGTGGATTATGCCGCGACGCTAGCCGAAGTGGATTCGTCCAGACTCGGTCTCGTTGGTTTCAGCCAGGCGGGCTGGGTCGCACCGCTCGCTGCAGCGATGTCATCGAAAATTCGTTTCATCGCACTGATATCCGGTCCAGCTGTTAGCGTCCACGAAGAAGGAGTGTGGAGTGACTGGCGGGGCGAGAATCATAGTGACGCGAAATTCTCTCGTGCTGTCGCGGAGCGAATGATGGACACGGTAACACGTCGTGGCGTCGACGCCAGAGCCGTACTTGGTCACTTGTCTATTCCCGCACTTTGGTTGTTCGGCACGGAGGACAGAAGTATCCCTATGCTTGCGAGCGTACGCGCAATCGACTCGCTTGCCCACCGCGAAGGCAAACCGTTTACCGTTGACACATTCCCGGGTTACGACCACCTATTAATCGGGCGATCCGGGCGAGTGCTTCCTCGCGTCGCCCCCGAATCGTGGGTTTCCCTTATCGAATTTCTTAAATCTCGTTGATTACCGCACAACCTTGATGTTGAACATGCCGTTGCCGAGCGCGCCGTAGATACGCAGCCAGATCGGAAGAAACATCTCCGCACCGCGAGCAGATGTTAGATCGCCCAGGTCGATGACGTTTTTCCATCCGAACCACTGCTTTAGCAAATCGCTAACTCTTGCTTTGGCATCGGCATCGTTGCCACTAACAAAAACATCGTGGTCACCGCCGCCAACCCTTGCTGGATCTACCATAACCAGCGTGTTCATGGTGTTCAGCGTTTTCACGACTTTCGCTGCGGGAAATGCGCGCTGAATCTGTTCCGCTACCGAATCGTTGTTCACGACTGAAAGCGTCGGCGGAAAACCCTTTCTGAAATCGAGCGGATTCGAAACGTCGATCAGAATTTTTCCGTTGAGATTCCCCTCGCCGGCGAGCTCGAGCGCTTCGAGCGATCCCATTCCCGAAGTTGCATTGATCACAACTTCGCCATGTGATGCTGCGTCACTGAAGGTTGCTACTTTCGCTTTGTTTCCGGTTCTTTGAATCCACTCGCTCAGTGGCGGAGCCATCCCACGTTTGTCATCGAGCTTGTCCGGCGTGCGCGTGCCAAGCACGACGTCCTCGCCAATTTCCGCGAGCTTTGCACCCAGGGTCTGACCGACGATGCCGGAACCGATTATGCCTATCTTCATTCTGATCCTC
>DATLDN010000113.1:0-5311 GCA_035525855.1 Gemmatimonadaceae bacterium | reverse complement strand
GAGCTGATCGCGGCTGATCGTGCGGCCATCGAGCTGTGTGTACTCGAGATCCGGATGAAAGATCTCGAGATACTCAGCAGAATCGCGGGCTGCGTATGCGCGCTTGGCGCGCTCATGAGCTGCATCAAGCTCAGCAACGTAGGATGTTACCGTCACTCTCTGTGATCCGTTCGGGCTCCGCGCGGTTCTCGGCGCTTTTCAACTTACGAGATAATTCTCCGACAGGAAGCCGGGCTCTTTCCCGCTAGCCCCGCGGTTTACTTCACTCGCATCAGCACTCGTTCCTGTCCGTTCTGCTTCATTGTCATCATCGCGCCACGCCCTTCATCGTCAAGAGTGAACGTCACTTTCGCTGGTGAATCGGCGCGGCCGATGCCAAACGTGGTGCCGCTGATATAAAAGAGGGGAGCCTTCGAATTGTTGGTCGGCTGCCCTTGCAGCTGACCGTTCTCGAGAGTGATGACAATCGATCGCCCCGGCGCCAGCTCGTATTCACCAACGAGTGCTTCGAGCTTTGGAGCAGCAGCCGAAGCTGCCGAAGGCTTCGGCGTAACCGAATCCTTCGCGACCGGGACTTTCGCTGTCGCACCGCCGGAGTTAGTTCGGTTGCCGAGTCGCGTGAACGCGATCCCCTTCGCGAGAGGATTGTCGTACACGAAGCCGGCAACCTTGCCGCTCGCATCACGACGGAATCGCACGATCATCATCCGGAACATGTAAGTGTCACGGTCAACTGGCGCGAGCTCGATCGATTTCTCCGGCGCGCCTTCCATGCGCATTGCGAGCGAATTCTTTCCCGGCACTAACTCGTACACGGCGCCGAGCTCCTTGCTCTCGTAACGTCCGTCCACCGACTGCAGCTCACTCTCGCTCGGCGTGTAAGGTTTCGCGCGACGAAACCGTGTGACCTGACCCTCCATCGATTTGAATTCGATGTGATCGTCATCCACGAAGGTCATCACGAAATCATCCTGCGATCGGAAAAACGTAGTCGGTCGTGTGATGCGAAACGTCGTCGCACTGACGGGCACAAGCGGCGGACCATTCGCAACCTGGAGCCTGCCATTGTTGACGCCGAGTCGCATGGGCTCACCAGTGCGCTCGTCGAAAAACAATCCAGCTCTGCTGCTCACATCGACACCACTCGCTGCAACCGGCGCGTTCGCTCGCGCACGCGCGAGAGCCTGCGAGTCGACAGGCGGCAGAAATACATCGGCCACGCGACCCGCGAGTGCAGTCGCGGAAACGGGATCAAAGTTGCACGATACTGCGACCGAAAGTCCGTACTCGGGCACGCGGCCCATCCACGTGCTGAATCCTGCCGCGCCGCCGGAATGGGAGACTACTACTCCTCCCGGAGTGTGTTCGACGATCACTCCACGCGCATAGTCGAGCTGCCTGCCATTGCTCAGCCGCGTTTGCTCATGAAGCTTGTCCGTGACGAACTTGCCGAGCTTTGCGGACGCAAGTGCGTCCTGCCAGGTGAGCATGTCGCTAATGGTGCTGACGATTGCACCGCCACCGCGATTGTTCCCAAGTCGCATGAATGGCTTCCAGCCTGATCCATCCTTCTGATATCCGAGCGACGCGTTCGTGCCGGCTTGAAGAATGTCAGACACGTATGCCGTCGATTTCATTCCAAGCGGCTCGAAGATTCGCTTGCGGGTGAAGTCGGCGAACGACATTCCACTCGCGCGCGCGACAATTGTCTTCGCGAGCTCGTAACCGCCGTTTGAGTACGACCACTCAGTCCCCGGCACGAAGTTGAGGCCGCGCTGACGTTGAAGCAGCGTTGCGACGTCGGTTCCTTCCGGTGCAAATGGAAGAAGACCGGTCCAGTCGCGAATACCACCGGTATGTGTGAGCAGGTTATCGATCGTGACCTTGTGACCATAGTCGGGCAGCTCGGGCAGATACTTTCGAATGTCATCGGAGAGAGAGACCTTGCCGTCCTGAGCGAGAAGCAGCATCGACGTAGCTGTGAATTGCTTTTGCGTCGAGCCGATGTCGAAGAGTGAGCTCGCATTCAGTGGCGTGCGTGTGTCGAGGTTCGCGAGGCCGTAATACTTGTTCACAATTGGTTTGCCGTGATCTGAAACGCCAGCCGCGCAACCCGGTGTCTGGGCGGTTGCGAAGTTGAAGATGCTATCTACGCGCACGGTTTTATCCTGCGCATACAACGGTGTGGCAATGAAGAGTGTTGCGGCGGCGATAAAGCGAAGAGCGGACATCAATACCTCAGAAAAATCTTTGTCAGGTGTAATTGAAGAGAGGAGGGAAGACGATCACGACGATCGCTGCCCAGACGGCGTACACAGGCAGATAGCGCGTCTGCCATCGTTCGATCGTCGCAAGTGTTTCGCGCTTGCGGAGAAATCGCACGTACAGCACGGCCGACCACGCGAGATTCACGAGAAGAATCACGTTGATCCCTAAGACCGCGATGCGGTTCGGACTCGTTCCGTACTCGGTGATTCGAGCGACGATGTTCCACAGTGCGAGTGCATCTGCGATCAGCGCTGAGATGAGCAGCACTACCTGCATCACGTCGAATGCGCCCGGAGGTGATTGAGTATCGCGCGCCGACAACGAATACAGCAGCAACGCGAGCACGATGATCAGAAGCGCATTGAACGGGATGAGCATGTCCCGCTCGATGTCCACAGCGCGACCTGTTATGACCAGCGTCGCGAGATACGTCACGAGTACCGCTGTGAACAACGGCGTGAACAGACGCGTGAGCACAGGCGCCATGTTCTCGATGACGCTTTGCTTTGCTTCCACGAGCCACGCCGCAATGATCACTGCCCCAGCGACGCCACATGGGATCAGCCACTGCTGGACGAACCATTCAGCGTTGACGTGAATCGTCGTGAACATCACCATCAGTAATCCGGTGAGCACGATGCCGCCGAGTGCGATCAGCACGAAGTAGATGAAGAACTCACCGGAGAAGCGGATGAAGTCCATCCGTCCCGCAGTCTGCCTCCATCGTCCCGCAGCGTACGCAACGCCGACAGCGAGCCACAGAGCAATTGGCAGATGGATCGACAACAGGATCTGCGTGTGGCTGGCTCTGTCGAACGGATAGATGTTCGCGAAAAGAATTGCTGCAGCGAACGCTACTGCGAGCCAGCGAACAGTCGACATTCCAATCCTGCGTTTCCAGACGAAGTATCCGCACAACAAGGGCAATACGAACAAGCTTGCGTTGCGCGCGTAAAACTCGTCTTGTCTCTGAATGTCGAGCCCGAACAGGGTTGGAAGTTTGACCATCACCGCCGCGGCGACAGCAAGCGCGAACGCAACCAACGCATCCGAGCGCGGCTTCGACGTGTCTTGCGCTGTGCCGCCTGCATCTGGTGTGACGACAAGCTGCTTCCACAGCCGCTCTGAATGCTCGAGCGCGAACTCGCGTGAAAGCGAATCCAGATTCCCGATTCGTTTGACCGCAACGAGGAATGCTTCGTCCGTCGAGAGGCCTGCGTCCATCAGCCCCGCCACCTGCTCGCGCAAATGATCTTCGAGCTCAGCAACATCTACTGTATGGATCGCCCGGCGACGCACGAGATAGCTGCGCCACTGTTCGATTTGTTCTTCCAGCACGGCTGGGTTGGATGCCGGCGTCATGGTGATAATCCTTGAGGTATTGCGAAAGTAAAAACTGGAATTCGGGGAAGAACGGGTCGCACTAAAGCGTGCCATATGCCGCGAAGCGTAGAGTCGACTGCCTGCCATTGGCGGCGTTCTTCAGCGAGGTGTTTCCTGCCTTTCGCATTTATATGGTAGTATTTGCGGCGACGGCCACTCTCTGCGGTTGCCCATCGCGTCTCGACGTAGCCGAGTCGCTCGAGGCGATGCAGGAGGGGGTATAGCATTCCGTCGGTCCACTCCATTGTCCCGGCAGATAGCTCGCGCACACGCTGAATGATCGCGTAGCCGTAGCTGTCGCCCTCGGCGAGGATCGCGAGAACGATCGGCGTCGATGATGCGGCCATCAGATCTTTATTGATGTCGATTGTGTCGGCCATCGGGGTCGCCAGCGAACGCGAGTAAGAAAAGTGGATACCTAGCAGCTCAAGGTATCATACCTAATAGCTCTACGTATACACAACCCCGAACTGTATGCCGACCCTCTTCATAGTTACGGAGGGATGTAGGCTTCGACCTCGTTGAGCGTGTCATCGTAACATGCTCCGCCTACAGCATACACAATCCCATCGACCGTTACCGCACCCAGTGATTGCCGCATCGTCGGCATCGGAACGCCCCGGGTCCACTTGTCGAGCGATGGATCATACGTCTCGACGAGATTCGTCTCGGCGTAAACAGCAAACCCTCCAATCGCGTAGAGTGTACCGTCTACCACCGCGGCTGCGAAAGCGGCGCGACCATACGGAGACGCATCGGAGCTTGTAGACGGCATATCCGATTTGCGAGTCCACGTATCAGTGGCTGGATCATAGGCCTCGACCGTCCTCATTCCCATCAGCGATCCTGATGATCCTCCGAGGGCGTATATGACTCCGTTTAGAACTCCAACGGCGAGCATACTTCGAGGAGTCGGCATGGACGCTTTCGTTGTCCACTTGTTCGTGGCGGGATCGTAAGCTTCCACTGTACCGAGCGGATGTGCAGCACTCTGAAGATTGAATCGAGAGACTTGCGGTACGTTCACAGTTCCAGACGTCGAGAGCGAGCCCGCGATCAACGTCGCCCCGGAGCGTTGGTTCCCGCCGATGGCATAGAGAATTCCGTTGACGACAGCGACAGCAAGACCTTCGCGCGCGGTGGGGAGAGGTGCTTTAGTCGTCCACTTATCCGCCGCGATATCGTAAGCCTCGACGGTGTTCAGGTCCCCGCTATTGTAGCCGCCGACTGCGTAAAGAATTCCGTCGATGACACCCGCGGCGAGCTCCCCACGGGAAGTTGGCATTGGTGTTTTCGAATTCCAGTGACCCGTCGCGGTGTTAAACGCTTGCATGTTTCCGGAATACACTGCGTTCCATCCACCGCCGCCGACCACGTAGACAATCCCATTGTAGGCGCCAATGCCAAAGACCTGGAGGTCGGTCGGCAACGGCGCCTTGCTCACCCAGTAATTGCCGATGAATCGAATACTGACAGAGCCTGAAACAGGTCGGTCATCGATTTGTGCTGTGACGACTGCTGTTCCTCGCGCTGATGACTTCAGTAAGATCGAGTGAAGCCCGATGGGAGCGTTCAAGACACTTTCGAGCGTTCCTAACGTCGTTGCAAAGGTGACGCTACCAACCCCTTCCGCCGTCGGGTTGTTATTTACATCGCGCGG
>DATLDN010000109.1:0-5294 GCA_035525855.1 Gemmatimonadaceae bacterium | reverse complement strand
CAGGATCTCGTTGCCGAGCAGGGACGCGATGACATTCTGATCACCGGCGGCGGGATCATCCCGCGAGAAGACATGGAAGCGCTCGAGGCACGCGGGATCGGAAGACTATTCGGACCGGGCACTCCGACTTCGGAGCTCATCGACTACATCAAGGATTGGTTTGCCTCGAGAGAAGGCGCAGCCGCGTCGTCCTCCGGCAGCTAAAGTGACTTCGCGTCTTCGCGCGCTCAGCGATGAAGTGCGCGCACTCGAAGACCGCCTTCGGGAAGGCGGCGGCGCAGCCAAGGTAAAGAAGCTTCACGATCTGGGAAAACTTTCGGCACGCGAGCGCGTAGCTCAGCTGTGCGACCAAGGGTCGCGCTTTATCGAGATCGGATTGCTCGTCGCGTACGATCAATACGAAGGTCAGGCGCCGGCTGCCGGAGTGATTACCGGTGTGGGCTTGGTGCACGGACGCGAAGTCGTCGTAGTTGCGAACGATCCGACAGTGAAAGCGGGATCGTGGTGGCCGGAGACGATAAAGAAAATTCTGCGCGCGCAGGAGATCGCGATGCGCTGCCGCATCCCCATCATCTATCTCGTCGATTCAGCCGGAGTAAATCTTCCGTATCAAGGCGGAGTATTTCCCGGCCAATACGGCGCAGCCCGAATTTTTTACTACAACTCGATCATGCGGCGGTACCTGCGTATCCCGCAGCTGGCTGCAGTGATGGGACAGTGCGTTGCGGGTGGGGCGTATCTGCCGGCGCTCTCTGACGTAATTCTCATGGTGAAGGGAACTTCATTCATGGGACTCGGCGGCCCCAATCTGGTGAAAGGTGCAACCGGTGAGACTGTCGATTCCGAAACGCTGGGCGGCGCGAATATGCACACTCAGGTGAGCGGGGTCGCGCACTACGCTGTTGAGAACGACAAGGAATGTCTCGAAAAACTTCGCGATCTCGTCGACCGGCTTCCAGGACGCCGCGATCATGAGGAATCAGATCCGTACGCCGTTCGATTCAAATCGAATCTTACGCGCAACACACCAGCCAGAGCACACCCGGCGGTGAGCAAAAAATCGGACGCGCTATACGATCTGCTTCCCGCCGATCATCGCATGTCGTACGACATGTATCCAGTGCTCGCCGCAATTCTCGACAACGGAACGGTCGACGAATTCCAGCCCGCGCTCGCGAAGGAAATTATTTGCGGCGATGGAATGCTGGATGGAATCCCGATCGGTGTGATCGCCAACCAGCGCGGTCTCGTGAAAGGAAGAGAGGGAGAGAAGCCAAGGTTTGGCGGGATCGTCTATGCGGAGAGTGCGGAAAAAGTTGCGTACTTCATCGATCGCTGTGATCGCCAGAGAATTCCGATTCTGTTCGTGCAGGATGTATCTGGTTTTATGGTTGGTCCCGAAGCAGAGCAGGGCGGAATCATTCGCGCGGGCGCACGATTTGTTGAAGCAATGGCGACGGCACGTGTGCCCAAACTAGTGCTGACTGTGAATCACGCTTCAGGCGCAGGATACTACGCAATGGCAGGGCAGGGCTTCGATCCGGATTTCATTTTCAGCTGGCCAACCGGAAGAATGGCAGTGATGGAAGGCGAAGCCGCGGTGCAAGCCGTTCATGGTCCTGCTCTCGAGAAGGCGAAGAAGGGCGGCAGCGAGCCACCGGCGGATGTCGCGACTGCGGTCGATGCCATGCGCGCAGACTATGAGCATCAGCTCGACGCACGCTATGC
The DNA here is from genome assembly GCA_035525855.1 of Gemmatimonadaceae bacterium. GTDB lineage: Bacteria > Gemmatimonadota > Gemmatimonadetes > Gemmatimonadales > Gemmatimonadaceae > UBA4720. The sequence goes on along the minus strand of DATLDN010000109.1, from coordinate 3,566 downwards.
AGCCGCTCGCGGATTTGTCGACGCGATTGTTTACCCTGAAGAAACACGCGACATACTCGCGATGGCGCTTCGTGCATCGCTCCACAATGCAGGACCGCACCTTGGTCCGTTCGTTCTGCCGTCCCATCCGGACGAAGCGTGAAAGATCTCATACGCGTCGCAGGCGGTCAGGGCTTCTGGGGAGATTCGCTCGATGCACCGCGTCAACAGGTGGAAGGCGGATCAGTTGATTATCTGATGCTGGATTATCTCGCCGAAGTCACGATGTCGATCCTTCAAAAGCAGAAGGAGCGTGATCCGTCACTCGGGTACGCGCGTGATTTCATTGGCGCAATTGAAAGTGTGTTGCCTGCGATTACGGAGCGAGGTGTCAAAGTCGTCGCGAACGCAGGAGGAGTGAATCCACCGGCCTGTGCCGCTGCGATCAAAAAGCTCGATAAGAACGAGGGTAAGCTTCGGATCGCCGTCGTCACGGGCGATGATCTACTCGGTCGACTCGATGAGCTAATCGATTCGGGACACGCGCTCGCAAACATGGATACCGGCGAACAGCTCGCGACCGTACGCGATCGTGTCCTCTCCGCAAACGCCTACATCGGATCAACGCCGATTGTCGAAGGACTTTCAAAGGGCGCGAACGTTGTAATCACTGGTCGCTCGACAGACACCGCGCTCACGATGGCGCCCTTTCGCTACGAGTTCGATTGGGCCGCAAATGATTGGGACAAACTTGCCGCCGGAATCATTGCCGGACACATCATTGAATGTGGAGCACAATGTTCGGGTGGAAATTGTTTGTTCGAGTGGCAGTCCATTCCCGACCTCGCAAACGTCGGATATCCAATTGCCGAAGCCAGGCCTGACGGCACGTTTGTCATAACGAAGCATCCCGGCACCGGCGGTCGCGTTTCTATCCCATCAGTTACAGAACAGCTCGTGTATGAAATGGGCGATCCGCACGAATACATCACACCTGACGTTGTTGCTGATTTCACCTCGATACGCTTGCGCGATGCCGGCGAGAACCGGGTAGAGGTTTACGGAATAAAAGGGCGTCCTTCTACGGATAAGCTGAAAGTATCCATAGCCTATCGTGCGGGCTTCAAGGCAGTCGGCACGCTTGTGTATTCGTGGCCGAACGCTTTGGAGAAGGCAAAGCTCGCGGATAAAGTTTTGCGCATTCGTCTCGAGAATCTCGGACTAAGCTTCGATCAAATTCTTACAGAATTCGTAGGTGTCTCGGCGACGCACGGCATTCTTGTCGATCGCGATTCTGCTGAAAAGCATGAAGTGCCCGAGGTGCAGCTGAGAGTTGGCGTGCGTAGTGAGAATAAGACGGCAGTCGAAAGATTCACTCGTGAAATTGCGCCGCTCGTATTGAACGGTCCGCCGAGTGTGACGGGATTCGCCGGTGGCCGGCCGAAGGTCGAAGAGATTGTCGCGTACTGGCCCGCTCTCATCGACAAGACTGTAGTCACGACGACCGTGGAGATTATCTGATGCGAGTGCAGCTCGTCGCGCTCGCGCACGCGCGATCAGGCGACAAGGGCGACACTGCGAACGTCGGCGTGATCGCGCTCAGGCCCGAGTGGTATTCGCTGCTCGAGCGCACAGTTACGCGCGAGAGCGTGAAGAAACATTTCGATGGAGTAATTACCGGAGATGTCCAACGGTTCGAGCTGCCCAATCTCAACGCGTTGAACTTTCTGCTTCATGGGGCCTTGGATGGAGGCGGGACACTTTCGCTCAAGACTGACGCACAGGGAAAAGTTTTCTCGACAGGCTTGCTGAGAATGAAAATCGACGTGCCGGACGACGAAGCGCGGAGACTCGGGATTCCCGCTGGCGGAGACAGTCAATGACACCGATCATCATGGCGCGGCTAGTTGTAATTCTGATCGCCGCGGTTTTGCTGGGATATGGAATTCGAACGGATCAAACGGCGCTGCGTTGGGCGGGCATAGGCTTTCTTGTTGCTGCTCTTTTAATGCGGTTCATTGGAACGAGGGAAAAGGAATGACACCGACGAGTACAAAGCCAGCGCCTGACGCTGCGAAAATGGATGCCGTCGCTACTTCGCCGCATAAAGGCGACGTAGTGTATTTCGACGGCCGCTATTTAATGAAGAGCGACGTCGCAGTTTCACCGGACGATCGCGGATTCTTACTCGGCGACGGGATTTACGAAGTCGCTGCGGCTTACGACGGACGGTTCGTTGCTCTCGATGGCCACATGGATCGACTGCGCAGAAGCCTGCGCGAAGCGCGAATCGAGGACAGTGTCGCCGACCCACTCGAGTCCGTGTTCGGTGAATTGCTCGAACGAAATGGATTGGCCGAGTCGGGCAAAGCTCTGGTTTATCTCCAGGTGACGCGCGGAGTCGCTCCTCGCACTCACGCATTTCCCAAGACGAAAGTTCGTCCAACTGTCTATGCCTATGCTGCGCCGTTCCCCGACATGGGCGATTTGCCGAGCGGTATTGGAGCTATCACGCGTCCCGATCTGCGCTGGTCGCGTTGCGACATCAAGTCCATTTCATTGATGGCGAACTGCATTGCGAATCAGGAGGCGAAGGAAAGCGGAAACTTCGAAGCAATTCTGATTCGCAACAACGTGGCGCTCGAAGGAACTCATACGAGCCTCTTCGGGGTCATTGGAGGAGAAGTTAGAACCGCGCCTTTGTCTCCGCTGATTCTGCCTGGAATTACACGTGAGATTGTTGTAGGCCTTTGTCGCGACAATGACATCCCGCTTCGCGAAGAAGCGATGACCGAAACAGAGCTTCGCAGCGCAGACGAGCTCTTCCTCACCGGAACGACGACAGAAGTTGCACCGATAACGCGTCTCGACGGTGAGCCGGTCGGGAGTGGGCGGCCGGGCACCATGACTGTCCGTCTCGAAAATCTTTACGTAGCTGCTATTCGCGCGGGACGATGAACCCCGACGCAATGGCACTCGACGCGCACCTCCTTGTGCGAGTGCTATTTGCGGGCTTGTTGTCGGGGCTTCTCGGATGGGAGCGCCAAACAGTGGGGAAGCCCGCTGGTTTCAGAACCCTCCTAATGGTTGGAATGGCAGCGTGTCTTTTTGTTGTTGCTGGTCAGGCCGCGGTAATGTCATATCCCGCCACACCGGCGACAGTTCGCGTCGAACCATTCGCCCTGATTCAGGCAATCGCAGTTGGAATCGGATTTCTCGGCGCTGGTGTCGTTTTTGTTTCGAAAGAAGGAAATCGCGTCATGGGAGTCACGACTGCCGCGACAATCTGGGCGACGGCCGCCATCGGCCTGACTGTCGGTTTCGGCCGATACCTGCTCGCGGCGGGCACAACGATGCTGTTGCTCATCACGCTTCGCGTGCTCACGCGATTCGATCGCTCGCATCCCAGCGAGTAGCCACGCGTTAAAACGATTTCGAGCAGTTGCGGCATGCCGTTAGTTTGATTCTGTGACAACGCAAACTCTCGACGCGGCACGCGCAACGCTGAAGTCCGCATTCGGTTATGACCAATTCCGCCCTGGGCAGGAGGCGGCAATCGAGGCGATTTCGGCAGGTCGGGATACACT
>DATLDN010000064.1:0-5644 GCA_035525855.1 Gemmatimonadaceae bacterium | reverse complement strand
ATATGTCCGGCAGATTTCAGCGTTGATCGCGCAGCATGCGGATCAGACCGTCGCAGATACGCCTGCGGGTCTCATTTTGTACGAGATGATCAGCATCGGATATCGGTCGGGATTGCGGCTGCCGTCTGAGCTGACGCTGCTTGCCAAGGCATTGTTCAATCTCGATGCGGTGACTCGTTCTCTCGATACAGCGTTTAATCCGTCGGAGACGATTCGCGAGTATGCGGGTGAAATCGCGAACCAGCGTGCGCGGCAGGAGCTTTCACCGACGCGCATGTTCGAGTTGGCGAGCGCGTCTTCGAATCTGCTTCAGGCGCTGCCGCGTCGCATCGACACGATTACCGAGCGAATGTCACGCAACGATTTTGCATTTCGTATAGACACTCCGCAGCTTCCCGATCTGCTCGACGGAATGCAGAAGATCGCAAACCGAATTCTGATCGGCCTGATCATTTGTGGGCTTCTTGTTTCAAGCGGCCTGTTGATGCGCTACTACCAGATGCTCGGATTAGTCGGATTGATTCTCGCTGGCGGCATCGGCCTGTACGTGTTGATCACCGTCCTGTCTACCGACAGGAAGCGGGAGTCGAAGGGCAAGCAATAATTACGACTTTGACTACCTCTTCGGTTTCTTGACGTCTACCGATTTGGTCCAGATCAGGATGGCACCGCATTCGCCCGAGTTACCACCTGGTGAGCCCGCATTGTTGATCGTGAAGTTGCCCGTCGCCATGGTTTGCGGACCTGCGAGTCCCGAAATGCGATTCGGCACGAGCGACGGACTGTTGTAAACCTCCATTGCCTTTACGTCGCGCTGGTCCACCACGGCATCGATGCCCACGTCCGTTGCCCACGGCAGATATATTCCGTCGAGGAAAACATTCATCGCGCAGTAACTGGGGCCGCTGATGCCGCCTCCCACACGAGCCATCGGAACGGTAACTCCGCCCTTTCGCCTCGCTACTGTCATCGATGGAACGGTCTGCATGATAGTGCCGAGCGATGCCTGCGTTTTCGCCATCTGCTCCGGGGTGAAGAACACGCCGTTCCCGAGATCCGCACGCTTGTAAAATCCCTTTGCCCACAAATCGCGATCGAGTGATTTCCCTTCGATTACAATCGTACCGAGCTGTATCGCCACGGGTGCGAGTGTAACCTGGATAGTGATTCCTGTAATTCCCGGCCTTGCGACCAGCGCAGTGGCGTGTGGCAGGTATCCGATGCGGCGAACCAGAAGATTGATCGTGTCGCCTGGAATCTCGCGAACAGAGAAAGCTCCATTATCATCGGAGATCGCGACGTGATCGAAGTTCGCGACAATCTCAGCGCCGTTTATTCGGTTTCCATCCCGGCCTTTGACGACTCCCGACAACGTAATTGTGCGCGCCGCAGCGGGCTCTGGTGTCTGCGCCGATGCGTCGGGCGCGACGCACATTCCAAGGATCAGGCAAATGTATAACGGTCTCATGACAGCGGTCTGCGGTATAAAGCCATTCAATTCGATACAAATATGTAGCGTGCGGCAGGAACGGCGACAAGGATCATGATTTCGGTGCAGGCACTGCAGCCTTCGTCTGTTGATAAGCGGCATTCTGCCACCGTCCATCACGCATGATATAAAGCGAGGTTGCCCACACCGGGCTTGGTACGGCGACGCCGCCGCATTCAGTTTCCTGTGATGCGTGATATGTGAGAATCGCGGCGTTCTCGTTGAATTGAGTGAGCTTGAACTGTCCGAGGGAGAATCCTTTCACGACGCAGCCCGGCGATCCGACTCCCGCTACGACAGCGGATTTCCCTGCGATACCGCCGCCCTGAATCTCGACGTGATCATCGCTGAGAAATTTTCTGAAGAACGCGCTGTCGCGGGCCTTCCATGCGTTCCACGATTCCGTCTCGAGAACTACGAGGCTTTTTTCGAGCGTTTCAGCCGGTGTTTGCGCCCGCGCGGTGACTCCCCACAACGATGCGACAACTACTGCGGCGACAGCCATCGAACGGCGCATGTCCAGAGCTCTTGTTGGAGTTGTGTGAAGTATGCTGATGGGATCGTCGTCCGGACGAGTAATTCATTGTGCGGCTTGTGTACTGAAAGTGTCTGCTTCATGTGGGCGGCTTTGATATCTTTCGACAATGCCACGCATCGTATCGTTCCTTCCCGCAGGCACTGAGATCGTCCACGCACTCGGCGCAGGCGACGAGCTCATCGGTCGGTCGCACGAGTGCGATTATCCCGCTTCGGTAACTGGTCTTCCGGTAGTTAGCCGTCCGGCGCTGCATCTCGATGGTGCATCTCCCGAGGAGATCGATACCGCAGTCGCGGAACGAATGGCAACTGGCGCATCGATGTACGCGATCGACGAAGTGCTGCTTCGCGATCTTCGACCCGACGTTATCGTAACGCAGAATCTCTGTCGCGTGTGTGCTCCATCGGGTAACGAGCTGAGTCGCGCTGTGCGCGACTTCGAAGCGAGGCCTGAGATTTTATTTCTTACTCCGCGCAATATTTCCGAGATCGAAAGAAATATTCTCGATGTTGGTGCAGCGATTGGGCGCGGCGATCAAGCGCAGGACCTCGTGCAGCGCAATCGCGACAGGATTGCCCGTGTCCGAGAGAGCGTCGCCGATGCACCAGAGCGTCGAGTCGTGTTTCTCGAATGGACCGATCCTCCCTTTTGCGGTGGCCACTGGGTTCCCGAGATGATCGAAAGTGCGGGCGGACACGACCCGCTTGGTCGTGCGGGTGAGGATTCAATGCGGATTAGCTGGGACGAAGTCGCTAGCGCGTCGCCGGATATGGTAATCGTGTCGCCGTGCGGTTATCGTCTCGAGGATTCAGTGAATCTCGCGCGTACATTGGCGGTTGAACTCGATGCGCGAGTCGTTGCCGTCGACGCTAACGCGTATTTCGCTCGGCCCGGTCCACGCGTTGCCGAGGCGATCGAGCTGCTCGCGCATTTATTTCATCCGGATCGAGTGTCATGGACCGGCCAATCGAAGCCGTGGGCGGAGATTCCTTCGCAGAGTCGTATCTAGTCGGGAAATATTTGAGACCAGTGGCGATACATACCACCGCCAACTAATCCGATCAGTCCGCCTGCGAGCCCCCCAGTGATTGTGTAAACGGCGAGCTTTGTCTTAGTGTGCTCTGTGCATGCGGGTGGCGCGCACACACCGTCACTGTTGCGTGGTATTATGCCAACACCGGCGCCTATTATTGCGCCCATCATTCCGCCAATACCGGCCGCCTCAGATCGGACACTTCGTTTGACCCAGACGTTGCGCACAGATCGCGTTGGGAGCGCGACGATCCCGGAAGTTTGCGTACGCAAATGGAGGGTGTCCGAGACAATCGTATCGACTCGACCTTCGAACAAGCCTGACTCGGCGCCGATACGCAACGGCTCCGTAGGAGGGAATTTCGCCAACGCCCTCGCCAACGCTGAACGCGGTGTTCCCTGGCCTCGCGCTTCGGGCGCGAAGAAGGCAATACAAACGAGAAGCAGACCCGCAAGCCGCGGAGGAGTCATTATTCTTGCGATTAATGTACAGCCGAAAGATGAATTCACTACTAAAGCTGCGGGGAGCGGTATTTCTTGCTGCGTTAATGGCGCCGGGATGTGCGATCCAATTCGGCGGCAATCGCTCGCGTACTGATGCAGTAACAAACGACGATCAGGCAGAGTTCGACGTCTGGACTTATATGCTGCAAACCGTTGGAACAGCGCAGTACAAGATTGTCGCAGACAGCACGATCGTCCGCCAGACTCCGCTGCGCTCGCTTTGTGGAGCATTAAGACAGGCCGACTGCATTCCTTCCAGTCGCCAAGTGATTGAGGCATGGGAGGAATTCAACAGGAAACGCGAAAGTCGCCGCCTTATTCCACCTCTCTTTCCTGTTGAGCTTCGGGTAACAATGGAGCGCGATTCTCACGTGGAAAAAACGTGTCGCGTTCCAACAATCGTTTCGTTTTCGCGCGTTGGATTCGATCGCTTACATACTCGCGCCATTGTTACGATGATGATCACGACCGGAAAAGGTCCGTTCCCAGGCTGTGGCGGATTGAGCATTATGACTGTGGTACTCGACAAAGTGGGTCGAAGCTGGAAGCGTTCAGCTTACATCGAGAGTCTCGAGACATAAAGCGAGATTGACATAAATCAACGCAGATCCGCCGCGCTGATTGCGTCCCAGGTGATCGAAAGAATCCACCAGCGAGATCCATCGTTCCACAACTGAATACTGTTCACTCCTCGGCGAATTGGTTCACCGCCTGGAGCTCGCGCCGCAAGGTAAGAGCTCCACACATGCGCCATCCTCCCCTCTCGGCGCTCCTCACGATCATACTCCCACTCAAAGAAATCGCCTGCTGCGAGTATTGGACTTCGCGATTCTATGAATTCATCAACGCTGAACACACTTGCAACAACATTTCCATCCTTGTTTCGCTCGATCGGAATCAGTCGCGCACCTGGCGCGAACAAAGTCTTCATCCGGTCCCAATCGCGCTTCTCGTCCGCGCGACCGGAAATGAGTTTGTAATCGATGGCGATGATCGCTTCTATAGAAGAGACATCTTCGGGCCGCGCATCAAGTGATTTTGTCATGCGGGAAACTTACCGCTGAACGAACCAGCGGAACGCCTTCTTCGCCTCTTCGAGAGGAACTCTGTGTTGACCATCGAACTCATCGAGCTGCACGGAGTATCCCTGCTTGCGCAGCGTCTTGATGATCTCACGACTGGTTTCATCGATCGGCAAAATCTGATCCCGTGTTCCGTGAGAGATGAAGATTCGCGGACGACCGTGACGAGTAGCAGGCTGGTAGAATCCCGGAGAGAATGCGATCACAGCACTGAAGAGATTTCCGTTGGTCACGCCGAGCGACAAGGCGTACGACGCTCCGTCGGAGAATCCACCCAGAGCAATTCGTTCCGGATCGACATTCGTAGAGCGAAAGGCGAGCGCAAGAGCATCGTCGATGAACCTCACGTCCTGGCCGAATCCGCCGAGTCTCAGATCCCAGCTGCGGTCGCGCGAGTCGGGAGCGACGACGATCATCGCGGGATTATCAAACACATCGGCGACTGGCAGTCGCGTCCAGTCACCTCCCTGTCCACCCGCGCCATGCAGCAACACGATGAGCGGCATCGGCGTGTCATTCGAGTACGATGGCGGCACGTACATCCAACCATCGCGACCCGATCCGATCTCGAGTCCGAGCCGCTGCCATCCGATTTTTGCGTTTTCAGTTCGTCGTCCCGGACGCGAGCGCAACATCGCATATGACGTTTCGGGAGCAACGTCCGGCTTCGCCGCCGGCGAACACGCGGCTGCAACGAGCGATACTCCGACTGATTGGACGAATTCGCGACGCGTGACGGTGAGTGGTCCCATGATCGCAACATTCGCGATGCGTTCGGAGGTGTGCAAGCGGCCGAACAGAACACTTACAGACTTCTGTCAGAAACAAACCAAGACGACACCGAAGCACCGAAACGCCGAATTGTCACCGAGACAATCCTTAATTGGACTGCAACACCGCTCGTGATGAAGCCATCAGTGCTGTTCCAATTAAAGGATTGTCTCGGTGACAATTCGGTGTTTCGGTGCTTCGGTGTCGTCTTGGTTTGTCTTACCGACT
>DATLDN010000063.1:0-27169 GCA_035525855.1 Gemmatimonadaceae bacterium | reverse complement strand
GACTTGGGTGGATCGCTGAAAAAACACTCGCTGGAATTTTTGAGGGACTCTTTGCGCGATTGCCTTTCGTGATCGAAGTGTCGCTCAGCGTAACGATCGCCGGAATTGTTGCATACACGGTTCTTACTTACCTGCACGTTGTGCTCGGCGAACTCACACCGAAAGCCGCAGCGCTCAATCATCCGGAAAAATTGGCGAAGTGGCTTGCTCCGCCACTTCTCCTTTTCGGCTGGATAATGAGTCCGTTCATCTGGGTTCTCAATCGATCAGCCAACGGAATTCTTCACGCCTTCGGACAGTCCACTGACGCGATGAACGAAACCGTTCATTCCCCCGAGGAGCTGCGCCTGCTCGTGGAACAGGCGCAGGAGAGCGGCTCGCTCGAGGGAAACGATGCGCGCATGCTCGGCGCAGTGTTCGAGTTCTCGGAAAAGAACGCGCGTGAGGTCATGACTCCGCGAACCGAGATTATCGCGTTTCCAGTCGATTCAACGCTTTCAGAAGTTTTGAAGATCGTCGAGGAGAGCGGAGTGTCGCGCTATCCGGTGTATGAAGAAACGATCGACGACATAATTGGAATGGTGCTCTCGAAAGACCTGCTGCGAGTTTTGATTCCTGTAGCGAGCGGCAGCAACGGCGCTTCGCCGAATTTTTCGCTGCGTGAGATGATGCGCCCCGTGCACATGATTCCGGGATCAAAGGAAGTCGAGGATGTTCTTTCAGACTTCAAGCGACTCAAAATTCATATGGCAGTTGTGCTCGACGAATACGGTGGCACCGCTGGCGTGATCACTATGGAAGATCTTCTCGAGGAAATTGTTGGCGAGATCCTCGATGAGTATGACACTCCCGAAGACAGCGATGCACCGGTTCATACGCGGGCTGGAGAAACGATTGTGAGGGGCGAAACGAATATCGGCGAGCTCAATGAACGATTCGGTCTCGACGTTCCCGAGAACGATGCGACAACAATTGGCGGCTATGTATTTGGCGTTCTCGGACGGCTGCCTCAGCCGGGCGACAGAGTGATTGCCGGCGGCGCGATATTTACTGTTCGCGAGATGGATGCGCGGAAGATCGATACTCTTGCTGTCGACCTCCATTCCGCCGGCGACCGCCGCTCGGCGGATCGCTCGAAGCAATCTTCTGACATAGAAGCAGCGCCTCTACAAGGCTAGAGGGATCTGCGATTCCCCGGCCCGCGATATCGAGCGCGGTGCCGTGATCGGGAGACGTTCGTGGAAACGGCAAACCAAGCGTGACGTTCACCGCGCTTCCAAAGGCTGCGACTTTGATTGCCGTCATTCCCACGTCGTGATACGGTGCAATCACCGCGTCGAATTCTCCCTTCATCGCGCGAACGAATACTGTATCGGCCGGAAATGGACCGTCGATATTCGCGCTTCTTGCGGCAGGAGCGAGCAGGGTTGAATCGTCTTCGCCGAATCGTCCGCCATCGCCTGCGTGCGGATTGAGTGCGCACAATGCGATACGTGGTGAAGCGATTCCAAACCATCGCGTGAGATATTCACGCGTGATGGTCGCAGCTGAAATGATTTTTTCCGCGGTAAGCTGAGCAGGAACGTCGCGAAGTGCGATGTGCGTTGTCGCTAACACAACGCGAAGTGGATTCTCTGCATCTGCACGCGGACGCGTAGCAGCAAGCATCATGGCAACATCGGAGTGCGTGAGCGCAGCAAGCATTTCCGTGTGGCCGGGATAGTCATAACCGCCGGCAAACAGCGCCGCCTTGTCGATCGGAGCGGTGACAATTCCATCGACGTCGCCGTTTAGCGCGAGCTCCACCGCTCGCGTGATGGCAAGTCCGCTCAATCGCCCGGCAAGCGCGATGTCACCGTTCTGTTTCCATTCTCCGACAGATTCATCGACGTCGACGCCGCATCCGCGAGGGCCAATGACCAGTAAATCAGAGCGCTCGCCGATCCGCGGATCAGCGAGCGCTTTGGAAATTATCTCCGGTCCGATGCCGCGCGGATCGCCCGCGGTGACAGCGAGCCTGATGCTCATTCGCTATAGCCTGATTGCCACGTAGGTCTTCTTGCGGAGGTCATCGAGCAGCGAGCGCGTCGCACGCTCGGCGACAAGCTGCTGACGAATTCTCTCACGAATTTCTGCTTCGACGAATTGTCCCGCTTCGTTAACCGTGACGAGCTGAATCACAGCGTACTTCGGCGCGCCTCGCGGCCCTTGCAGCTCGAACGGGTCCGTGATATCGCCGGCTTTCTTTCCGGTTATGGCAACACTGTATGCTGCCGGGAGAGAATCGCGAACGAACGGTTGAAGAATTCCCTTCTCTTCCGCAGGATCATGGTGCTTTGCAACCAGTGAATCGAACGATGCACCAGCGCGCCACGCCTTTGCGACGGAGTCAGCCTCGAGGCGCGCCGCAACGAGATCGGCCGAATCGATGACGGGCGTAATGAGAATGTGGTGGGCGTGAACCTCACCCGCCTGCACACGATCCACTCGAATGATGTGATATCCAAACGGTGTTTCGATCACGGGACTGATTTGTCCCGGACGCAGTGCGAACATCACACGCTCGAATTCAGGCACCATCGCGCCGCGACGGTTCCAACCAAGATCTCCGCCGGTTGGCTTCGATCCGGGATCCATCGATTCGCGCTTGGCGACTTGCTCGAAGTCTCCGCCCTTACGAACCTCGACAAGCAGTGATTCCGCTTTGGCGAGCGCTTTCTTCTTTTGATCGGCCGTGGGCTTGGGAGCGACAACGACCTGTCTGAACGTCACCGTTGCGGGCGAGCTCTTCAGCACATCCTTGTTTTTTTGAAAAGCCTCCTCGATTTCCGCCTCGCTCACATTTTTCGCGTGCGCAGTCTTCTGCAGGTCAGGAAAAACACGCTGCTGAAGAGCTCGACGGTAGAACTGCGTGTACAGAGTTCTGTGATACTCCTCGGGAGTTCCAAAGCCCGCATTCTTTAGCTCGGTGCGGTACTCCTCCTCGGTCTTGAACTGATCGCGAATTCTCTTGATCTGTTCGTCTACCGACCGATTCACTTCTGCTTCAGTTACATCGACCTTCATTTCGTGCGCCTTCTGCACGAGAATCTCTTCATCAATGAGCTGATTCAGAGCGTCCTTTGCGAACGCTTCCTGACCGGCAGAATCAGGAGGAACCTGAACGCCTGAAGCGCGCTGCTGGTTGATGTACGACAGTACATCGCTCCACAGAATGGGCTGATCACCGACGACAGCAACCACGCGGTCGACCGGTACGGTCGACGCGACAGGAGCCGCGGTATTGCGCGCAGGCGATTGCGCCACAGCTACCATCGGAAGCGCCAATATGAGCGAAGCAAAAATTGTTTTACGCATTACGCATTAATACCCTCGACTCGCGATGCAGTTCGCTGACGACTGCACTGCTGACTGCTGACTGTGTTTGGCTGGTGGTTATTTCTTCGTTGTATCTCTATTCGTATTTGGCAGCGGTACCGCTGTCGGAGGTTGCCCAGCCGATTTTGTCGAATCAGTGCGCAGTCTCACGTTCGCGGCCTCGACGAGCGCGCGCGCAACAGCGTCGGAGTTGATGTCGTAGTCGTATTTCTTGCGCAACGCGAATTGTGTCGGCTGAGTGACGTCGACGAACTGCGCCTTCTGCGCGAGTAGATCCTTGACGTACTGATCGATCTTCTGATTTGCAGCCTTGATTTTGTCCCCCTTCGATTTCCCAGCGGCAGCGAGCGTTGCCGGGTCGACTTTCAGCGCGGTCCACGACGCTACAATCGAATTCGGCAAATACTTTCGAATCTCAGCAAGCTCCTTCGCGTCGGGGGCAAGCTTCGCGCTGTCGGCAGCGTGAAGCACCAGCTCGTTCCTGATAAAGTTCTTAACGAACGAGGGAATCAGTGAATCCGGAGCCGATTGAATTCGCTGCGCAATCTGCGCCTGCGGAGGAATCGTCGTCACCCATCGCGCGAGCTTCCCGGCGGTGAAATCACCGATGTCAGTCGTAGCGAGAACTGTTTTGTCGGACTGGTGCAGACCCGGATCGGCCACCACCGCTCTGACAGTCGCCTCGGTTCCCGGCTTCATCTTCATTTCATGCGTCCGCTCGAGCGTCGCCAGGTACGTGCTCTCCTGTACCTGCATCCCGCGCTGGCGGCTCGCCTGAATGATGTCCGTCTTCACTTCAGCAAACGTCGGACGGCGGATGATGTGGTAGCCGTACTGTGTCTCGAACACGGGAGAAATTTCTCCCGGCTTCGTTGCGATCAACGCCTGCTCGAATTGAGGAACCATTGCGCCGGGCGGGAATGTTCCGAGCGATCCCCCCTTCACCTTCGAGCCCGGATCTTCGCTATTCTTCGCCGCCATCGCGGCAAAGTTTGCTGATGTCAGCTGCGCATGAATTGCGTCAGCTTTTTTCTTGATGGCCGCCTTCTCTGCGTCTGATTTTCCCTGTGTCATCAGGAGGATGTGCGCCGCAGAAAGCACCTGACCGTTGTTGTAGAAGTTCTCTGCTTCGGCGCTGTCGGGCCCCTTCCACTGCTTCGACACGATGTCGTACCATTTCTTTGCCTTGATGTTGTCGATGGCGGCCCACATCGCTTCGTCCGCAAGCTTCGGATCGTTCAGCGAATCGTTATTCGCGGCCGCTTCGGCGACGAGGTGGTAGTCGACCCATGCATCGGTCACTGCGCCGATCACTTCCTTGCGGAGCGGCGCCTGTGATGCGCCGAGCATGTTCGCAAGTTCGGTAACCGTCAGCTCGTCGTTGCCTGCCTTCGCGGCGGTGTTCGAATGAGCGGACATCGCATCTTTCATTTTGTCGCAGCCAGTCGTCGCCAGCGCAAAAAGGACAGCGACGACAGAGAGTTTTCTGATCATCTCGTTTTGGTCGATTGTGTATCGGAAGTGACCTGCGCTCGCAGGTTCGCGAGGGCGCGAACAAGGCCGCTGAGTAACTCCGCGCCGCCAAGCCTCGTAAGCTTTAACGACAGCGGGTGAGCACGCCTGACTTCCGCCTGAAACTGTACTTCGTGAAATGCAGCGGATATCCCCTTCATCCGGGGTACCGCATGCTCGCGAAAGGTAATACGGGCATCGTTACCGCGCACGAGGATTGACTCCATTTCAGCAATGCCTCCGAGCACGCGGAGCATCGCGATATGGAAGAACGCTTCTGCAGGCGGCGGGAGCGGTCCGAAACGATCGCGCACTTCGTCCCTGACGGCCTCGATTTCCTCGGGCTGAGTCATGTGCGTGAGCCGCCGATATATGTCGAGCTTCGCATCCTGCGCCGAGATGTAATCATCCGGTAAGAACGCGGGCACATCGGCTGATACATCAGCCGGTGTAAGCCTCGGCCGTGAATCTCCTCTCAACAGCCGGCCGACAGTCTCCTCCAGCATGCGGAGGTACATGTCGAACCCGACCGCAGTCACGAACCCCGACTGTTCGGGACCGAGAAGATTCCCGGCTCCTCGCAGCTCGAGATCCTTGAGAGCGATGCGATAGCCTGCGCCAAGCTCGGTGTGATGCTCGAGAATACGAAGGCGGCGATTTGCCTCTTCGTCTATGTCGCCCTCCGGCACGAGCAGGTAACACGTTGCGCGGCGATGCGAGCGACCTACCCTTCCGCGCAGCTGATAAAGCTGTGCGAGGCCGAATCGATGCGCGTCATTGACGAACATCGTATTTGCATTTGGAACATCGAGTCCTGATTCGACAATCATGGTCGATACGAGTATGTCGGTTTCGCCTTCCACGAATTCGCGCATCACTTGTTCCAGCTCGCGCTCACGCATCTGCCCGTGTCCTACAGCGACTCTCGCGCGCGGAACGATGTGACGTACTCGCTCAGCAATCGATTCGATTGTCTCCACGCGGTTGTGGACGAAGAAAACCTGGCCGCCGCGGTCGAGCTCTCGCGTAATTCCCTCTTCGATGAGAGTCGGATCCCACGGCTCGACAAATGTTAAAACGGGCGAGCGATCTCGCGGCGGAGTTTGCATGAGCGTCATGTCACGCAAGCCCGCGAGAGATATATGAAGCGTTCGCGGAATTGGCGTGGCCGTGAGTGTGAGCACGTCCGTCTCGACCTTCAGCTGCTTTAGTCGCTCTTTGTGCTTCACGCCAAAGCGATGCTCCTCGTCGACGATAATCACACCGAGGTTCTTGAAATTCACATCCGGACTAAGAAGCCGATGCGTTCCGATGACTATGTCCGTTCGACCGTCAGCGAGAGATTCGATGACTGCTTGCTGCTGCTTTGGCGTCTCGAACCGGCTCATCGTTTTCACACTCAGCGGAAAATCCGCGAGTCGATCTCCAAAGGTTCGCGCATGCTGTTCAGCGAGAATCGTTGTTGGAACCAGCACTGCGACCTGCCGTCCCGATTGCACTGCTTTGAACGCAGCGCGCACAGCAATTTCAGTTTTTCCGTATCCAACATCACCAACAAGAAGGCGGTCCATCGGACGTGCGCGCTCCATGTCGCCTTTCACATCCGTTGTCGCGGTGCGCTGGTCGGGCGTGTCTTCAAAAAGAAAGGATGATTCCAGCTGACGCTGCCACGGCGTGTCGGGTAAATGCGGCGGTCGCGTCGCGACTTTTCGTCGAGCGTAAAGATCGAGAAGCTCGGCGGTCATCTCCTGGATCGCAGCGCGGGTTCTATCGCGCTGCTGCGCCCAACGTTTTCCGCCGAGCGAGTGAAGGCGCGGAATCGGGCTGTCGGAGGTGATGTCGGATGCAGAGCGGTATCGCTCGATCTGATCGATGCGATAGAGCGGCACGTTCAAACGATCGCCGCCTTCGTATTCGATAACAGCGGCTTCGACTGTGCTTTCGCGAAAAAATACTTGCTCTATACCACGATATATACCGACGCCATGCTCCAGGTGAACGACGTAATCCCCCGGTGTAAGCGCGGTGAGACTCTCGATCGCCGTGCCGGTGACGTAGCGGCGCGACCGTCGGATTCGGCGTTCGCGGCGAAATATCTCATGATCGGTCAGGACCCTGAGTCCCTGATTGTCACCGAAGGGCGGAATTACGAATCCACCGTTCAGCACGCCGATGGCGAGGGCGGCATTTGGCGGTCGCTGCCCTTCCGATAGAAGCTCTTCGAGACGCTCGGCTTGCCCTGCGTTGTCGCAGAGAATGATCGTCGCGAGACCGTCTGAGACAATCTCACGGAGTCTCTTCATGTCGCGGAGAATTGGCTCTGGCGGCTGGAGCGGGAAATGAACTGCTTCGAACCCGGTCCGTTCAGCCTCGTGCGATGTAAAATCAGGATCGCGTGTCTCGTCGGTCGTGAGCGCGATGAGACCGCGAGTATTTAGTGCATCCAGAATTTCTGGCGCCGTCGCGTAAAGCTCCGTGCGGTTCGCAACTTCTTCTCCCCGTCGACGCGCGAGCTCGATATGATGCTGAGCCTCGTCCCACGTGCGCGTGAGCTCTGGTGCGACATGACTGTCTTCCGGAACGATGACAATTGAATCGGGCGGAAAAAGTGAAACGATCGACACGCGCTCGCCTGTTTCGGCTGAGCGAGTGACCTGTCCATCGACAGGAAGAATCAGCGCAACCTCGGCTTCTCGTGTCGAGCGCTGCGACACCAAATCGAAATGGCGGAGCTCCGTCACGTCGTCGCCCCAGAATTCAAGGCGAACAGGATCTGCCATGCCGAATCCATAGATGTCGAAGATTCCGCCGCGAACACTGAACTGCGCGACGTCTTCAACCATTGGAACACGTTCGAATCCAATCGACTCGAGATGTGACGCGAGATCTTCTGGTCGTCGCGTGTCACCCTTTCGAATCTCCAATCGTGCTTCCGCCAAAGCACCCGGGAGCTGCGTTCGCTCGAGGAGTGCACGTGCAGTGGTAATGAGAACGCGCACATCGCCGCGTGAGAGTCGCTCGAGTGATTCAACGCGCTCACCCGCTACTTCCGCATGCGGCTCGACCTCACCAAATCCCTCCCGTGGAGGATAAAAGGCCACCGGCAGCGCATCGTCGAGAGACTCGAGGTCCGCAAGCCATCGTTCGGCGGACGAAACGCTTTCAGCGAGCACGACAAAAAACCGGCCTGGTGCCCGGCGGGCCAGTGCGGCAACAATCGCCGCGTCACTGGAACCTTTTAGCCCCGAGAGGTGTAGGCGCGCTTTAGACTGCGGGAGCGACGCTAGAGACCGCGCGAATTCGGGGAGCGCTTCAACGGCCTCGATTAGTGCTGGCAGTGCCACCGCGCGCAAAGTATCGTACTACATGGTTGGTTGGTAGCGTGTTGGGTATACAATTGCAGGTACATCATGAACCGCGCGGGAAAGCCTTGGGAGGCTATATGCGGATTCACTCGGCAGCACTGGCGGCGCTCACTGTATTGAGCGTAGCAAACCCCGTTTCAGCTCAGGTCAGAAACCAGTCGCGCCGAGATCTTCGCGCGCCCGATGTGAGCGTCTGGATTGATAGGTTCACTTACCGCCCAGGCCAACGCATTCGAACATTTTTCCAGAGTGACGAAGGCGCATTTGTCACCGTGGTTCGCGTCTCGACGTCAGGCGATGTCTCTGTGTTGTATCCCAGAAGACCATCGCTCCAGCAGGCTTACCGAATCGATGCGCTTGCCGACGACGAAGTGCCTTACGCGAGCGACCTTCCCTTCTTCGTTAACGAGCCCGAGGGTGTGGGCTTTGTGTTCGCAATCGCATCGAACTATCCGTTCGATTATCGAAGCATCTCGAATCGTGATCGCTGGAACACGTGGCAGTTCTCGAGCAGCGCGTATTCGGGTCGTTATGGAATGCGCTCGTATCCTGATCCGTACGAGACAATCGGACGATTCATCGATCAAACGCTGCCACAGCAAGCCGATTACTCGACCGACTACATCCAGTATCAGGTCATAAGCGACGTGTATCGACCGAGACGCTTGGCGAATTACGACGACGTTTATCAACGCTGCCTCTCTGCGTATATCGGCCGGGCTGACTATTACTGCTTGCAGTATGCGGGTTACGGATATCCGTTCTATGGTCAGAGATTCATAGCGCGGAACCCTGCTACGCCTGCGACGCCTCCAACTACTCCGGGAAAAAATCTTCCGCGATTGCCGGGGAGGATTCACCCGGAGCCGCCGAGTGGCGGCGATGGAATCGAGAAAAGCACGAAGCCGCTGCCCTCGCCAGCGAACTCCGAAGTGGAAAGAGCAAATGCGCAGCGAGCCTGGTGGAATGCTCAGAAGAGAGATGGTGATCGCGGAAACCCGAGCGTCAGAGATCGCGCTTTGCGAACAGACCCGCAAACTCCGCTTCCGGAAGTGTATCGAAGCCTGCCCTCAGCACCGCGTGTAGAGACGCGTCCTCCGCAGAATTCGGAGCGCGGATCACAGCCACAGTATGAGCAGCCCCTTGAGCGGCGTGCTGCGCCGCGTGAGATGCCTGTTCCGCAACAAATGCGTCCCGAGCCTATGTCTGGGGGCAAATACGAGACACCTCGACCGCCACAGCCTGAGGTATTCAGGAGCGAGCCGATGCATGTTGCACCTTCGCCGCCTCCAGCCCCAGCGCCTCAGCAGCATTCGGCGCCAGTTGCTGCGCCGCCGTCTGCGCCCTCTTCACCTCCGTCGGCACCCTCAGCGCCGATATCACGGCCAGCGGAGAAAACAGCAAAGGATCAATAAGAAAGCGACTACGGAACAGCGCCTGGCTCGACCCTTTGAGTTTTGGGTCAATAGTTCTCCGCAGTCGGCTTTCGAGTAATGAGTGATCGGTAAAGCCCATTACTGAAAACCCGCTTGCTGAATGCCGAGAACCATTGACCCAAAACTCAAAGGGTCGAGCCAGGCTGTTTCATAGTTTTAGTTTCCATGCGAGCTCGACGTTACGAGCCATCCTTCGGCGCCCGCTATATTTCGTCTTCACTCCCGCCCGCCAAAGTTGAATCTCGATCACATCCGCAATTTCTGCATTGTCGCGCACATCGATCACGGCAAGTCGACGCTTGCCGATCGACTGATCGAGGCAACCGGCATGCTCCAGAAGCGCGAGATGAAAGCGCAGGTGCTCGATACGCTCGACCTGGAGCGCGAGCGCGGAATCACGATCAAGCTCAACGCCGTCCGAATGAGCTACGATGCGCGCGACGGCAGCACGTACGAGCTCAATCTCATCGACACTCCGGGACACGTCGACTTCACGTATGAAGTCTCGCGGTCACTCGCTGCATGCGAGGGTGCGATTCTCGTCGTCGATGCGTCGCAGGGAATTCAGGCGCAAACACTCTCGAATCTGTTCCTCGCATTGGACGCGGGACTCGTGATCATTCCCGTTCTAAACAAGATCGATCTTCCAGGCGCCGAGCCTGAGAAGCGGAAACAGGAAGTGCACGATTTGATTGGAGCAGATCCCGATGAGATTCTGCTCGTGAGCGCTAAAGAAGGAATTGGAATCGCCGAAGTTCTGGACGCGGTGGTGAAGCGAGTTCCTCCGCCGAAAGGAAATCCCACCGGTCCTCTCCGCGCACTGATTTACGATTCGTACTACGACAAATACCGTGGCGCAATTCCGAGCGTACGTGTTGTCGACGGAGTGATTCGCCCTGGAACTAAGATCACATTCGGCGCGAGCGATTCTGTGTACGAAGTCGCAGAAGTGGGATACAATCAGCTGCGTCAGGTAAAAGCGGATGAGCTTGGCCCCGGAGAAGTCGGCTACGTAGTTGCGAACGTTCGGTCAGTTAAAGAAACGCGCGCGGGCGACACGATCTTCGATGCGACGAACAAAGCGCCTGCACCGCTCCCGGGTTACAAGGAAGTTCGGTCATTCGTGTTCGCCGGTCTGTATCCAACCGACACCACGCAATACGAAACGCTGCGCGATGCACTCGAGAAGCTTCAGCTCAACGACGCATCTCTGCAGTATGAGCCTGAAACATCCACTGCCCTTGGATTTGGATTCCGCTGCGGATTTCTCGGATTGCTGCACATGGAGATCGTGCAGGAGAGATTGCTGCGCGAGTATGAGCTCGAGCTCGTCACTACAGTACCGAGCGTCGAGTATCGCGTGTTCAAAACCGATGGCACGATGGAGCTCGTCGAGAATCCCTCCTTGATGCCATCTGCAACGATCATCGATCGCATCGAAGAGCCCTTCGTGAAAGCGCGCATCATGGTCCCCGCAGATTACATCGGCGGAATCATGACACTCGGCACCGAGCGCCGAGGCGTCTACAAGAACATGACGTACCTCGATACCACGCGCGTAGAGTTCGATTGGGAATTTCCTCTCGCCGAAATCATTCTCGATTTCTTCGACCGGCTGAAGACAATAAGCCGGGGATACGCGTCGCTCGATTATGAGATTCTCGAGTATCGCGAGAGCGATCTTGTGAAGCTCGACATGCTTATCAATGGCGATCCCGTCGACGCTTTCTCAGTGATTATTCATCGCGACAAGGCGTACGAATGGGGACGCAAGATTGCCGACAAGCTTCGCGAGCTTATTCCGCGACAGCTTTTCGAAGTTGCAATTCAGGCGGCGATTGGACAAAAAGTCATTGCCCGCACAAGCGTCAAGCCACTGCGCAAAGACGTTCTCGCCAAGTGCTATGGCGGCGACATCAGTCGAAAGCGCAAGCTCCTCGAAAAACAGAAGGAAGGAAAGAAGCGGATGAAACAGGTCGGGTCTGTGGAGATTCCGCAGGAAGCATTTCTGGCAGTTCTACAGGTGGACTGACGCGTGGCGACGCTCGTTGTTCAGACGAGCTTTCTTGGCGACGTCGTCCTTACTACTCCCCTTATCGCTGCCCTCGGCCGGCGTGGCCCCGTCGACGTGCTGACAACTGCGCCCGGCGCGCAAGTTCTCGCGAACAATCCGGAAATCAGAAATACGATTGTCTACGACAAGCGCGATCGCGATCGCGGCATTCGTGCGTTCATGCGAATCGTGGGTCAGCTACGGCAAAATCGGTACGACGCAGCTTACCTCGCGCAAGGATCCTTTAGAAGCGGCGCGCTCGTAGTGGCCGCCGGCATTCCAACGCGCGTTGGATTCGACACGTCAGCTGCCCGCATGTTGTACACGAATCGCGTTCAGTATCGCGCGGACAAACATCATGCTGAGCGCCTGTGGTCGCTGGGATTCACCGATTGCGCTGATCCGCCCGTTGGCGACCAGACAATGCCGCGCGTATTTCCAGGCGAAGATGATCGACGTTCAGTGGATGCTCTGCTTGGCAAGATTGGGACGCAGCAGTTCGTCGCGCTTGGGCCGGGAAGCGCGTGGGGAACGAAACGATGGCCTTTTTATCCGGAGCTCGCCGCAAAAATCGTCGCTGATTTTCACATCGTGGTCATCGGGGGGAAATCGGATGTCGAAGCCGGCAATTTGATCCTCGCTCAGCTTCCGCCGGGTCGCGGCTTGAATGCGGCGGGCCAATTATCGTTACTGGGATCGGCAGAAATTATTGGCCGCGCAACCGCGCTGGTCAGCAATGATTCTGCGCCGCAGCATTTTGCCTCCGCTATGGGCACTCCGACTATCACCATCTTTGGACCGACCACTGAAGCATTTGGATTTGGGCCCCTCGCGCCTGGAAGCGAATCGATTGGCCATCCCGATCTGCCGTGTCGGCCCTGTCACCGCCATGGCCCGGCACGTTGCCCGCTTGGACATTGGCGCTGCATGCGCGAACTTTCGTCTGATGTAGTTCACGAAATTCTTTTACGCATGATATCCACGAGCAAAAAGGCGTGACTGTAAGAGAGCAATTCATCGTCGGAATCGATCTTGGGGGAACCAACATCGCTGCGGGCGCGATGCCTACGGATGGCACGCGCGAGATTGCGATGCGGATGGCCCCGACGCGCGCGGAGGAAGGTGCTCTCGCGGTTGTCGACCGCATCGCACGGCTCGTCGAGGACGTGATTGCGCAAACGCAGACGGAAACCGGCGCAGACAGATCCGATTTTCTTGGAGTGGGAATTGGGTCGCCCGGCCCGCTCGATCGCGTGCGCGGCGTTGTCATCGTCACACCGAACCTCGGTTGGCGCGATTTTCCGCTTCGCGACGAAGTGAGCAATCGCGTCAATCTTCCCGCCTCGCTCGACAACGATGCGAACTGCGCAACGCTCGGCGAATGGTGGTGTGGTGCGGCAAAGGGCGGACGGAACGTCGTCGGTCTGACGATCGGAACTGGAATTGGCGGTGGTTTGATTCTCGATGGAAAGCTTTATCATGGCGCATCGGACGCCGCGGGCGAGATCGGCCACACCACCATCGATTCCACCGGACGTCGATGCAAATGCGGTAACTATGGTTGTCTCGAGGCGTACGCTTCAGGACCAGCGATCGCGATGCGCGCGCGTGAGGCGATGGAGTTCGATGGATCCTCGATTCTGACCGAGATCGTAGAGGGTGATCTCTCTCGCGTTACGGCGCAGACAGTTTTTGAAGCAGCAAAGCGAGGAGATCAAATCGCGCTCGAGGTAGTGCGAGATACCGCGCACTTTCTTGGCGTTGGACTTTCCACGCTGATAAATGTTTTCAATCCCGACACGGTCGTCATCGCGGGCGGCGTAACGCAGGCGGGCGATCTTTTGTTCGATCCACTGAGGGCGGAAATTCGGCGGCGCGCGTTCAAGCCCGCTGTCGAAGCATGCAGAATCGTCCCTGGCGCACTTCCCCTCTCAGCGGGCGTCGTCGGCGCCGTCGCAACATTCAAAGCCCAGATGCTCGGCGACTTGTGAAGAATCCGGCAGTGAAACGCGTTGGCGTAATTGGAAGCTTCGTTTGGGATGTGATTCACGGCCGCGACCCACGCGATGCGCCTGTTGAAGAGTGGGGCGGGATTACTTACGCCCTCGGCGCTCTCGACGCAGCGCTTCCGGAAGATTGGCAGATGGTCCCACTGGTCAAAGTCGGATTCGATCTCGCCGGTCGTGCGAGAGACTTTGTGCGTGATCTCGAGAGAGTAGCACCCGACGCGGCGCCGATTGAAGTTCCGCACCACAACAATCGAGTCTCGCTTCATTATCAAAGCAGCGAGCGAAGGTGCGAGCGACTGACGGGTGGTGTGCCGGGTTGGAGCTGGCTCGGACTCAAGCCCCTGCTGGCCGATCTCGATGCGCTCTACATCAATCTCATTAGTGGCTTCGAGCTCGACCTCGAGACTGCTCAGCTGATTCGAACGCATTTCAAGGGTCCGATTTACTGCGATCTCCATTCACTGGTACTTGCTGTACAGCCGGATGGCATGCGTACGCTTCAGCCTCTGCCGAATCCCGAAGCGTGGTGCCGTTGTTTCGATTTCCTTCAGGTGAACGAGGACGAAATGGAAATGATGGCACCCGATCCGCTGGGGTTGGCGGCGGTTGCGATGGCTGCAGGCGTGAGCACGCTCAACGTCACGATGGGAAAACGTGGCCTCGTTTATTTCGCAGCACCAGGATTCGATCGCTTGTCGGATCTCGATCGTCGACGGCTTCACCGCGTTACGGGAACGATTCGCACTGAGCTCATTCCGGCAGCGCCCGCGAGAAATGCATTCAACGGTGATCCTACAGGGTGCGGGGATGTGTGGGGAGCGACATATTTCTCCCGACTTCTGGCTGGAGATAACATCACAGAGGCAATGCGGCAGGCAACGGTAGCCGCTGCAAAAAATGTCGATCATCGCGGGGCTTCAGGCCTCGCGCGCTACCTGCGGGGAGAGCTGACCGTCAAGTGACGAAAGTAATTGAAGCCCCTCCCTCACTCGACGACGCAACCTTCGAGCACATCTTCGAGGCGCTGGCGCCTCTTCCTCCAGACGAAAAAGTCCTGATCGATGCCCGGCGAACTCGCTGGGCTTCGCCTTATGGATTGACCGCGCTGCTTACCGTCGCACAAACACGGCTCCAACGGCCCGCTCTTGCGATTCCGGAGCTTGAGGACACAGCGAGCTACTGGGCTCGCGCTCAATTCTTCCGGTATGCAGCCGACCTCTTCGAGATTAGCGGAAAAGTCCCTCGAGCGCGAAGCACTGACGACTCCAGTGTGCTTCTGGAGGTCAGTCCAATAACGCAGACAGAAGACGTTCACAAAGTTGTGGACAGAATTCAGTTGAAAGCGCAATCTATGATGACGGGAAAACTTCATCTCGAGGCGAGTGCGACGATGCGCTTTACGATGGCACTTTCGGAGATTTGTCAGAACGTAATCGAGCATGCCGGAAGAGGCGGATGGGTGTCGTGTCACTCGTATCAATTCAAGAAAAGACTGGCCGGAAGACAGGCCGTTGTGATTGCGGTTTGCGACGCGGGAATCGGTTTTCGCCGATCACTCGAATCCACGCACGGCCCACGCGCGACTGATCGATGGGACGACGGGATGGCGCTCGAGGAATCGGTAATGCGGGGAGCGTCGAGGTTCCGCGATCCCGGCCGCGGGCAGGGTCTGGCAGGAGTTCGAAAATTCATTCACAACTGGGATGGAAAGTTCAGCGTGCGAAGTGGAACCGCTCAGATTTCAATCGTCCCTGAATGGTCAGAGGGCAAGCCGCTGATCGAGAACATGCCGTTCTTCCCCGGGGCCCAGGTGCAGATCACTCTTCCCGAAAGAATAGTCCCATGATGAACCGCATCGATGTGAGCGGTGTTCTCAAGACCAGCGTCTGCGATTTGTATTCGAACCTGGTAACTCGACCTACCGGTGCCGCGGTTCGCATAGAAATCGAGCACCAGCTCGACAAGATCGGTGATCGCGCACTCGCAGTGCTCGACTTTTCGCACGTTCGTCTGCTGGATTATTCCTGCGCAGATGAAATCGTTGCAAAACTTTTGCAGCAGTATGTCAGCACGGACATTCCGCGACGCGAGGTGTACTTCCTCTTCTATGGAATGAACGACGGGCATATGGTGGCGATTGAATCAGTACTCGAGCGACACGGGCTCGCATTGGTTACGCAGCGCGCCGATGGAACACCGTTTCTCATGGGGACAATCGACGGCGACGAGCGACGCATCTGGGAAACCATCTGTGAGCTTGGACGCGCGGAGCCTGCTGACGTGGTGACCGCGGCAGGTCTCGAGCGCGAATGTGTCGAGCGCGGTTTAGACGATCTGTGGCGTCGACGGTTGGTGATTCGCCAGGACAATCGCTACATGTCACTCGCCGGACGAAAAGAGCTCGACTCGTCGCGAGGCGGCACACCTCCGTCGCAGCCAACGCCGGAATCGTGAAAAGACTTCGTCTTCCAGACGGAGGTTTCAGTCCAACACGCTTCCGTCCTCAGCTGATGGTACTGGAATACATCTCGACAAAACGCGGCGATGTGGAGCGAGGTCCGATGGTTTGGTTGTCTCCGACGGACGCAAAGGTTCGGCTCCTTCCCGAGGGCTCACTCGCATACGT
This sequence comes from Gemmatimonadaceae bacterium, assembly GCA_035525855.1. Classification (GTDB taxonomy): domain Bacteria; phylum Gemmatimonadota; class Gemmatimonadetes; order Gemmatimonadales; family Gemmatimonadaceae; genus UBA4720. Next base: position 10,790 of record DATLDN010000063.1, on the reverse strand, counting down.
CGAAGGTCCACGACGCAGCGAGCTGGCAGTTGTCGCGATCGACGAAGCCATTCCGGATGGAAGAGTACGACTCCGCGATATTGCAGGCGTAGCGGTCACCGAGCAGGTGATGGTGAGTCTTCCCGATATCGATCCGCGGAAGCCCGGCAGGACGGTCGCCTAAGTAATGGCAGATTCGCCGAAAACGCAGAAGCAGTCAACGATCGCAGTACACGGAGGCGTGCCGAACCGCGGCCCTGGCGAGCCGGTCGCTCAGCACCTCGTTCAATCGGTGAATTATGTGCAGGACTTCGGCACGCCCGATCTGCTTTATACGCGCTACGGTAACACTCCAAACGAAGAAGTAGTTCAGCAGCGTATTGCAATGCTCGAAGGGGCGGAGTCTGCGCTGGTCCTATCGAGCGGGATGGGCGCGACAGCCTGCGCGTTACTCGCTCTCCTTCGTCCGGGCGACCATCTGGTGTCGGCCACATGGATTTACGGCGGTACACGGAGATTGTTCACCGAAGAATTCGAGGCGATGGGAATCGAGGTGACCTTCGCGGATCCTGACGAGCGACGCGCATTTCGCAGTGCAATCCGAAAAAACACGCGCGCCATTTTCGTCGAGTCTCCTGTGAATCCAACCTGTCGCGTTCTCGACATCGAACAGCTCGCAACTCTCGCCAAGGTCCAGGGTGTCGCACTGGTTGTGGATTCAACGCTTGCAAGCCCGATCAATGCGCGCCCCATCTCGATGGGTGCTGACGTCGTCATTCATTCAGCAACGAAGTATCTGAATGGACACCATGACATTCTATGCGGGGTCGTAGTTGGGTCATCGGTGTATATCGATGAAGTGCGGAAGAAAATGATGGTATGGGGGCAGGCACCCGATCCATTCGCCTGCTGGCTTCTCGAGCGCGGGTTGAAAACTCTCGATGTACGCGTGCAGCGAATCAACGAGAACACACAGCGCGTTGCCGAGTGGTGCGCGAAGCGTCCTGAGATTGCACGCGTGCATTACGCGGGACTTCCCGATCATCGCGACTATAAGATTGCGAAGAAGATGCTGGACGGATTCGGCGGGCTGATGTCGATCGAGCTGAAAGGCGGCGCTTCCGCCGCAGACAGTTTTGTCCGCAAGCTGCGCATGATTGCATATGCGTCCAGTTTCGGCGGCGTCGATTCGCTCGTGATCGAGCCGCGTTTCAGCTCGCACGCACACATGACGAGCGAGGAACGCGCCGCGATTGGAATTCCGGATGGATTTCTTCGCATCAGCATCGGTCTCGAACACGCGGACGACATTATCGCTGACATCGAGCAAGCACTTCAGTAGGCCCGTATGATCCGTCTAGAGGATGTAGCCAAGGAATACGCGCGATCACGTGTTGCGCTGAGCCACGTCGATTTTCAGGTAAAGCGAGGGGAATTTGTCTTTCTCATTGGTCCGAGCGGATCGGGAAAGACAACAGTCCTCAAGCTTCTATATATGGAAGAGCGCCCGACCCACGGCGATGTATGGGTGAATGGTGTGCATTCCGGAACCGCCAAGAGAAGCGAGATCGCGCATCTCAGGCGGAAGCTCGGAATCGTATTTCAGGAGTTCCGCCTTCTCGAGGATCGCACGGCCGCGCAGAATGTCGCGTTTGCGCTCGAGGTAACGGGCGCTCCAAAGAACACAATCGCCGAAAAAGTTGCGCGCGTCTTGAATCAGGTCGGACTCGCATCGAAAGCAACGCAGCTTCCGAGGCATTTGTCCGGCGGAGAACAGCAACGTGTCGCAATCGCGCGCGCACTCGTGAACGAGCCGTATTTCATTCTTGCCGACGAGCCGACCGGAAATCTCGATGAGCGCGCAACTCGTGGAGTAATCCAGCTTCTGAAAGACATCAATGCAGGCGGAACGTCAGTCATCATGGCCACTCATGATCTGGAGATGGTGAGAAGCACTGACTATCGAACGATTGAATTGAATCACGGCCGAATCGTTTTCGATTCCGCCGAAAAAGCTCCGCCGGAAACGCGATACACTCCGTTGATCGGGCAGCCGGCTATTGGCGGGCCGAACGAAGGCAACTGGCCGGCACCTCCCACCGAGACTCAGAGCTAAATGCTTGCCGTCCGCGAAGCGTTCAATGCCTCGCGTCGCGCACCTCTCTTGAGCGCGCTCGGCATTTTGACGATTGGATTTTCTCTTTTTGCGTTTGGTTTGTTTGCGCTCGTTGCGGTGAACATTCGTGAGGCGCTCCGCGCAGTGGAACAGCGTGTTGAAGTGCGCGCCTTCGTCGCCGACGGGACTCCGTCAGAAGCGGTTGCAGCAGCGATGAGCGACATCGGTGCATTTCCCGAAGTTGCTCACGTCGATTTCACGACGCAGGAAGGCGCGCTTCAGCGCGCTCGCAAAGACCTCGGCGAATTCAGCGATGTGTTCGAGGAAGCGACACTTCCGGCTTCGATCGACATTCATTTGCGTCCAGCACTGCGTGGTCCGGAGAACGTGAAAGCGGTAGCGGATCGAGTGAAGTCGTACCAGTTCGTCGACGACGTGCGATATGGCCAGGAGTGGGTGGAGAAGCTTTATCGTCTTCGCGGAATTGCACAGGCTGCGGGCTTCGGGCTTGGGCTCGCCTTCGCGGCAGTCGCGGTAATCATCATCGGCGCAACGATTCGTGTATCCGTTCTCGCACGCGAAAAAGAGATTTCGATCATGCGCCTCGTCGGCGCAACTGACGCGTTTCTTCGCGCGCCGTTTCTGATTGATGGATTCGTGAAAGGAATACTCGGCGCATTGCTCGCGCTGCTCCTCACATGGATCGCGTACCGAATGATCGACACTCGCTTTCTCAAGCTGGTGTTCTTCGATTCACGCCTCATCCTGGCGGGCATACTTGCAGGCGCATTGATCGGGGTAGCAGGTAGCGCGACATCGGTGTGGAGGCATCTACGCCGGATTTGAGGCGTGTGCTGATTTACGCGACGCTTCTCGCAGTCTTTCCCGTCGCGCTTGCTGCTCAGGACGAAACCGATCCCAAGATTCGCCAGCAGCAGGAAGAGCTCGCACGAATTCGGCGAGAGCGGGAAGCGCTTCAGCAGCGTCTGCGTGGAATGCAGACGAAAGCGCACGACATCTCCGAAGAAGTCGACAACATCAACCGCCAGCACAATGCAACTGTTCGGGTCGTTAAGTCGCTCGATCAGCAGCTTACGATGTTGAACGGTGAGGTCGAGCATACAACCGCAAACCTGGTTCGAGCGCAGGATGAAGTTCAGGTCAAGCGAGCGATCCTGAGCCGGCGGCTGGTGGAGATTTACAAGCGCGGCCCGCTTTACACTCTGGAGGTGATGCTTTCCGCAAAGTCATTCGCCGATCTTGTAGCGCGCTACAAATACCTTCACATCATTGCACAGCGCGACCGTGCCGTTGTGAGGCGTGTCGATCAGCTTCGTGGAATGATTATCGGACAGCGACGCCAGCTTGTTTCACTTCAGAATGGCGTCGAGCAGAACCGTACTGATAAGGCGGAGGAGGCTGTGCGGCTTGCTGCATTGGAACAAGCGCGGCAGCGCTCGCTCGCACAGGTTCAGCAGGATGCAAAAAAGGCAAAGCAGCGTCTCGATCAGCTCGCCAGGAGCGAAGCGCGACTCAACAATGTGATTGCGGGATTCGAAGCTGCTCGGCGCCGCGCAGCTTCGCGCGCCGGTGGTGCTCCCGCTGTCGCAAGCTCGATACGCACAGCGGATCTCGGAAAGCTCGACTGGCCGGTTGACGGAACGATTCTTTATCGATTCGGCAGAGTGATCAATCCGAACAACACGACAACTCGCTGGAATGGAATTGGAATCGCCGCATCGCAAGGGACTCAGGTACACACCGTCTCAGCGGGAACAGTGGTGCTTGCTGATGTGATGGGTACTTACGGTAATACAGTTATCGTCGAGCACGGAGGTGGCGACTACTCGGTGTATGGCTCGCTCGAGCGCATGGCCGTTGCAAAGGGAGCGCATGTGACAAAAGGTCAGACGATAGGATCGATCGGCGCAACCGACCCCGCATTTCCTCCTCATTTGCACTTCGAGATCAGGCGCGGAGGTCCCGCAGTCGATCCGCTCGATTGGCTCAGAGCGCATTGATTAGCTGATGGCTGATAGCTGACGGCTGATGGCTGCCCCATTAGGTGCTCACGTGTCGATCGCGGGCGGCTCGCATAATGCGCCTGCGCGAGCAAAAGCAATCGGCGCCACGGCGATGCAGATGTTCACCAAAATGGCGAATCGATGGGCAGAGCGCGCATGTGAGGATGAGGAGTGCAAAGCATTTCATGCGGCGCTCGCGGAGACCGACGTTCGCTACACTGCGGCACATGATAGCTATCTCATCAATCTCGCTTCGCCGGATCCCGTTCTTCGCGCGCGTTCGATCGAATCATTCAGTCTCGAGCTCGCGCGCTGCGAGGCGTTGAGTCTCGATTATCTCGTGTCACATCCCGGCAACTTCATGGACGATCGTGACAGCGGAATCGCGAGAAACGCAGATGCGATCGTGCAGACTCTCGATCGAAATGCCGGACGAACCAGGATCCTGTTCGAGATGACCGCCGGGAGTGGAACTTCAATCGGATCAACGTTCGAAGAGATGGCTCTTCTCATCAAGCGCGTTCAACCGCCATATCGTTCGCGCATTGGAGTCTGTGTCGACACAGCACACTTGTTTGCCGCTGGTTACGATCTTGTTAACGATTACGACGGGGTCATCGAGCAGCTGGACGATACGATTGGTTTGAGACGTCTTCGCATGATGCATCTCAACGACTCGAAGGCGCCCCTGGGCTCCAAGCGCGACCGCCACGAGCTCATCGGCGAAGGCGCCATTGGCGAAGCTCCGTTCAGACGAATCATGAACGATCCGCGCCTCTCGCGCGTACCGAAGGTTATAGAAACTCCAAAGTTGAATGATGCGGAGACGACTGATCGAAGAATGATCGAGCGCCTGCGCAGCTATATCGAGTAGTCGCGTTGCCACGTGAGTGGAACGAGACTAACCTTATTCGAGTATGAATGGCATCATGCTGAGACACGGCATTGGAACTCGTTTGCGACTGCTGGCAGGGGCATTTGCCGCTGCGGCTCAGTTCGCGCTCGCGGGTGCTCCACTCGCTGAGGCTCGATCGGGTCCCGATGCCAGCGCTCACATCGAGCAGGCGGGTACCAGCCTTCATCACGCGCACGATGAAGCAACGTGCGTAGCGTGCGTTTCTCAACATCTCCTTAGCGGCGCCGAGCCTTCGCGTAGCGGGACTCTCATATTTGCTGCTCAAGCGACGCTCGCGCCAACTATGGTGCGGGATGCGGACTCGCGCGTTCCGCAGTTCTTCACCAAACCCCGAGCCCCTCCCGCTACTCCTGTGTAACGGATACTGCGCATATGCGCAGTCCGTGATTCGTTGGTGACGCTGACACGGATGACACAAGGTCGTCCGGCATTTGCAGCAAGAACCCAAATCACAGGAATCATGCAAAACCGAAGACGCGTCTTCCTTTATGCATTTGCGATCGTCGCCCCATGTGCGGCACTCGCGCAGGTGCCACAAACAAAGGCGCAGCGAGATTCAGCGGCTCGCGCAGACAGCATCGCTCGCACTGACTCAATTGCGCTAGTTCAACAGCTCGAGAAAGATCTCGGAACGCAATCGACTGATACAGCCACATCTACGTCCGGGACGCCGCGGGCAACCGGCGGGTATATGAATATCGGATTCGTCTCGCTCACCGATGCCGGGTGGTCGACCGCCAAAGATGTTCAGTCGATCGAGAATGGTGATCACGATCCACACGTTCGCGGGTTCACCATTCCCAACGCGGAGCTTTCCCTCGATGGAGCAGTGGACCCCTATTTCAAGGGATTCAGCAACATCGTTTTGAAAATCGATTCTGCAGGCGAAACGGGGATCGAGCTCGAAGAAGTTTACGGGCTCACCACATCTCTGCCTGCGAACCTCCAGGTCAAGTTCGGGCAATTCTTTGCCGAATTCGGCAGGCAGAACCCGCAGCACCCGCACGCCTGGGCATTCATCGATCAGCCGCTCGTTATGAGCCAGATGTTCGGCGCGGAAGGATTGCGTAGTCAGGGACTTCGCCTGTCGTGGCTCTTACCGACGTCGTTTTACACAGAGGCGATGGTCGGTGTGTTCAACGCGAAGGGAGGGACCGCTTACAGCTTTAACTCGGAGGAATCTCCGAACATTCACGGCGGAGAGCTCACTGATCATTCGGTGGATAATGCCGGTGATCTGCTATTCGTTCCGCGGATTACAACTTCGTTCGACTTGAGCGATACGCAAACACTGGTGCTGGGTGCTTCCGGTGCGTTCGGTCCCAACAGCTCCGGCTCGTCGGCGAATACGAAGTTGTTCGGCATCGACGGCTATTGGAAATGGAAATCACCAACGGCTGAGGCTGGATTTCCGTTTCTGTCGCTACAGAGCGAGGTAATGTGGCGCCGATACGATGCCGCATCGCGCGTTTCAGTAGATAACCCTGCGGTGACACTAGCCCCCGAGACGTTGAAGGACTGGGGAACGTACGCCCAGGTGTTGTGGGGTATCAAACCACGAATTGTTGCAGCGTTGCGCGGCGACTGGACACGCAACGATTCGGATGCGTCGTTCGCGTCCGACCTTCGCGCTAATCGGTTTCGCGTGTCACCAAACCTTACCTGGTATCCGACGGAATTTTCGAAATTCCGTGTTCAATACAATTTCGACGATCGCACCGGAATCGGCACAGATCATTCACTATGGCTGCAATTCGAGTTTCTGATCGGTGCGCATGCAGCTCACAAATTCTAGAGGTTGAAATACATAGACATGAAAACACAGAAAATTATTGCATCGGTTGGGACGGCATTCGTTGTCTGGTCGTCGATTGCATCAGCGCAGATTCGCGTTGTCGCAACCACTCCTGACCTTGCTTCGATCGCGCGAGAAATCGGCGGTAGCAACGCAAACGTCGTTGCGCTCGCCAAACCGACCGAAGATCCACACTTCGTCGACGCGAAGCCAAGTCACGTAGTTACGCTGAATCGAGCTGATGTTCTCATTGAAGGCGGCGCAGAGCTCGAGCTTGGTTGGCTCCCTCCCCTGCTGGAGAATTCCCGCAACTCGAAGATCGGTGCAGGCGCCCCAGGGCGTGTTGTCGCTTCGCAGGGTATTCGACTCAGTGAGATTCCAACCAGCTTCGATCGATCAAAGGGTGATATCCACGCGCTCGGCAACCCTCACTTCCTGCTCGATCCACTGAACGCAAAGATCGTTGCCGGGAATATCGCGCAGCACTTTGCACAGGTGGATGCAAAGAACGCTGCCGCCTATCGCGCTAATCTGGCGAAGTTCAATTCGACAATCGATTCGAAGATGGTCGAGTGGCAGCGTCTCCTCGCTCCATATCGGGGCGCGAAGATCATCACCTATCACAAGGACTACGGCTATCTCGCGAATCGCTTCGGCGTTCAGGTTGTAGAAAACCTCGAACCGAAGCCCGGCATTGCCCCTTCGCCGGCGCACCTGGCGAGCGTAATCGGCACAATGAGATCAACAGGCGCGAAGGTGATTCTCGTGCAGCCATTTCAGAATCGAAGAACTGCTGAGACCGTTGCGCGGCAAGCTGGCGGTGTCGTGCTCGACGTGTCGCAGCAGCCTGGCGGCCGCCCCAACACCAGCAGCTACTTCGACATGATCGACAACACTGTGCGATCACTTGCTACCAGTCTTGGGGCAAAGAAATGAACGACCTATCGGTGGTATGGGAGGTCATGAAATGGCCTCTCGCGGCATCGCTGCTCTTTCCACCGCTGCTGGTGTACATGGGACTGCACGTCGTGAAGCGCGAGGTCATTTTCGTCGACCTCGCGCTGGCGCAGGTTGCAACTCTCGGAACGTGCGTAGCGCTCTTGATGGGTTACCACTTCGACGACCGCGTCACGTTCTGGATTTCGCTCGGCGTCACTTTTATCGGTGCAGCGTTCTTCAGCTGGACAAGAAGCACCAAAGATCGCCGAGTACCCCAGGAAGCGATTATCGGAATCACGTTTGTCGTTGCTGCGGCAGGAGTGATTCTGCTTTTGAGCCGCGTCGCTGGTGGAAAGGAAGAGCTTGAACATCTCCTCACCGGTGACATTCTGAACGTCACGCGAGGTGAGATTGGGCAGCGAGTAATTCTCTTTGCTGCTCTTGGCGCTTTCTATGGCGCGTTTCATAAACGGTTTGTTCTCATATCATCAGATCCCGACAAAGCATTCGCCGAAGGTATTCGCGTCCGCCTCTGGGATTTTCTCTTTTATGCGGCATTCGCATTGGTCGTCGTCAGCTTTGTTCGACTTGCGGGTGTGTTGCTGACGTTCGCTTACCTGATCGTGCCGGCTGTTTGCGGAACAATCCTGACTCGTAACTGGATCAAGAGCCTCGCAATCGGGTGGGTTATCGCTGCAATCTCATCGCTGATTGGACTGTGGACGTCATACAAGCTCGATCTCCCGACGGGTGCTGCGATCGTATGCGCGGCCGGTCTGATGCTGGCAGTTGTTGGCGCCTTTGTAGCCGTTCGCGGAGAAGCATGAAGCGATTAGTCCCGCATGGGCACCATTATGTGTAATTTCGGAGGATGAAGCGACAGGACGCCCTCGACTACCATTCCAATGGCCGCCCGGGAAAAATCGCGGTTGTCCCTACCAAGTCACTCAATAACTCGCGAGACCTTGCTCTCGCGTATTCACCAGGCGTCGCCGAGCCTTGCCTGGAGATTCGGAAAAATCCCGACGACGCGTATCGGTACACTGCACGCGGGAATCTCGTCGCTGTAGTTACGAACGGAACTGCCGTGCTTGGACTCGGAAATATTGGCGCGCTTGCAGGAAAGCCGGTGATGGAGGGTAAGGGCAACCTCTTCAAGCAGTTCGCCGATCTCGATGTGTTCGATCTCGAGATTGGGTCCGAGGATCCCGACGACGTCATAAGATTTTGTCAGCTTCTCGAGCCAACTGTGGGCGGGATCAATCTCGAGGATATCCGTGCACCGGACTGCTTCTATATAGAAGAGAAGCTTCGTGAAACGCTGAACATACCTGTGTTTCACGACGACCAGCACGGAACTGCAATCATCTCCGGCGCGGCGCTGTTGAATGCCGTCGAGATTACCGGCAAGGAAATGTCCGAGATTCGGTGCGTTTTCTCCGGAGCAGGAGCAGCCGCAATCTCGACTGCCGAGCATTATGTTCGGCTCGGCGTGAAGCGTGAGAACATCATTTTGACCGATCGTGCCGGCGTTATTTATCGCGGAAGACCCGGCACGATGGATCCATACAAGTCGCGGTTCGCCGGCCACAGCGATTGTCGAACACTCGCCGATGCAATGGTGAACGCCGACGTTTTTGTCGGACTTTCTGTCGCAGGCGCTGTGACCGCCGAAATGATCAAGTCAATGGCGCCGAATCCAATCGTGTTCGCCCTCGCTAATCCAGAGCCGGAAATTCTTCCTGACGATGTTCGCTCCGCACGCGACGATGCCGTCATCGCGACTGGAAGAAGCGATTATCCGAACCAGGTGAATAACGTCCTCGGATTCCCGTTCATCTTCCGCGGCGCTCTCGATGCGCGCGCACGCGAAGTGAACGAAGCGATGAAAATGGCGGCAACACGCGCGCTGGCGGCGCTTGCAAAGGAAGATGTCCCTGAGAGTGTGTCTCGTCTTTACGGACTTCGCTCCGTGAAGTTCGGACGCGATTATCTGATTCCCTTCCCGTTCGATCCTCGAGTGCTGTTGTGGGTTGCACCAGCTGTCGCCTGGGCTGCAGTGGCGAGCGGTGTAACGAATGAATTCATCGATCTCGAGACGTATCGCGACCAGCTCGAAGCACGGCTTGGACGTGCGAGAGGGATTATGCGCGGCATCATCAACAGAGCTGTCCGCGATCCAAAGCGAATCGTTTTTCCTGAAGGCGAAGATCCACGAGTGATCCGCGCGTCGCAAATGATCGTCGACGAAGGCATCGCGGAGCCCATTCTGCTCGGCTCGCCCGACGAAGTCCGGCGAGTCGCCAGTGAAAATGGAATTCCACTCGGCGACGTATGTATCGAAGATCCTGCGACGTCGGAGCGACGCGACGAGTACGCGGACTATCTATGGAAGCGGCGGCAGCGAAAGGGTCTCAGTCGCGGCGAAGCGCAACAGCTTTTGTTCAACGGAAATTATTTCGGATCCGTGATGGTCGCGCTGGGACACGCGGATGCGCTCGTGTCTGGCGTCGACATGCATTATCCCGAGACAATTCGCCCCGCGCTGCAGGTAATTGGACCTCATCCAAAGGCCGAAGTTGTGAGCGGGCTCTACATGCTCGTGTTCGACAAACATGTTATCTTTTGCGGGGACACGACGGTGAACATCGATCCGTCTGCCGAGCAGCTTGCACAGATTGCGTATTCGGCGGGGCGGATCGTTCGTACTTTCGGCATCGAGCCGAGAATTGCGATGCTGTCGTTCTCGAATTTCGGATCGGTGCGTCATCCGGAAGCAGAGAAAGTCGCGCGGGCCGTTCAGCTGCTTCGGGAGCGGGATCCTTCGCTGATTGTAGACGGTGAGATGCAGGCGGACACCGCTCTCGATGAAGAGCTGCTCGCAAGCGCATACGAGTTCAGCGTTCTCAAGGAACGCGCGAATGTTCTGATCTTTCCGAACCTGAGCGCCGGCAACATTGCATACAAGTTGCTACATCATCTCGGAGGGGCGACGGCAATTGGTCCAATACTCGTCGGGAT
>DATLDN010000037.1:0-9387 GCA_035525855.1 Gemmatimonadaceae bacterium | reverse complement strand
TTCAGGATTGCAAAAGGATCGAATGCGCGCTTGAGATTCTGTGAGACACGATCGCCAACTGCGCTCGGAGAAATTCGCGTCCACCAGGCTGCGGGCGCTTGCTCCAAAATCACGGAGTCGTTCGCAACCGGAGTCGCTAACTGTTCAAGAACAGCTTCACTGGCCGGTCCTGATAGATTACACCGCACTGTTCCACGGCCGATCGATGCATGCATCGTGAACTTCTCTGTTGACGCCCCGATGCGCTCAGCTCGTTGACACCGTTCCGGCAAGAGTGCGGGTAAGCCCGATAGACGAAACACGACACTTTCGTCGTCATCCGACTTACGTAACGCATCCCACATTTCCGGTGATGCGTCGACAAGAGCACCAAGTTTTCTCAACGCGTCAGTCTGTGCTTCGACCGCAGCGCCATTGCCGCCAAGCTCGATAAGAATTATTGGACGTGCCGGAAGGCCGACCTTTCGTGCCGATCCGGCATTCAGCAGCTCGAGCGCAAATGGAATTACTGGTGCGTCTCTCAGATCGTGAAGCTTAGCGCCAAGGTGTCGAGCGTCGACCGGAGCTTCCATCGCGATAGTGCGCCGATTAGATGGGCTCCCATATAATCGGAGAGTCAGCTCGGTGATGACGCCGAGTGTTCCCCACGAGCCTGTCATCAGTCTGACAAGGTCGAAGCCTGCGACGTTTTTTACTACGCGACCGCCTCCGCGAATTATTTTCGCGTCGCCGGTTACTGCCTCGAATCCGAGTACCAGGTCACGTATCCCGCCAAAGCCCTGAGCGAGCGGGCCTGAGGACCCGGTTGCAACGGTTGCACCGATGGTTCCATTGTCCGACCCGAATGGATTCACAGGTAGCCATTGGTTGTTCTCGCGAGTGGCTTTGTTAATCTCCGCGAGTGTAGTCCCCGAACGCACGGTGATTGTCAGATCACTCGGCACATAATCCACGACGCCGCTTAGCTGCGCGACAGAAAGTGTTTTCGCGGCAATAACCGGCCGTCCTGCATTCAGCCAGCTCGAACCTGCAGTGACGCGCAACGAATTCTGAGTTTCATGAGCCTCGCTGACGGCTTCGACAATTTTGGCCGTCATGCAACTGCTCCGGCCGTCTCACGAAACGCGGGCGTCGACTTCCATTCCTGACATGAATGAATTGGAACCACTTTACCCGGGTTCGCGCGACGATCGGGGTCGAACGCGCCGCGCATGTTGCACATAGCCTGAAGCGAATCCGGAGAGAAGATGAGCTCGATGTAATTCAGCTTGTCGAGACCAACTCCATGCTCGCCTGTGATGCTGCCTCCCGCATCCACACACGCTTGCATGATTTCCGTCATCGCGTGATGAACGCGCTCGCTCTCCGCTAAATCATCCGCGTTGTAAGGAATATTGGGATGAAGATTCCCGTCGCCGGCGTGGAACACATTGCACACGGTGATGTTGTGCTTCACTGCAATCGCGGTGATTGACGCAAGAACCTCCGCGATTTTCGTTCTGGGAATTACGGCATCCTGAACGACAAGATGCGGTGACATTCGCCCCATCGCGCCGAATGCTTTTTTGCGTCCCTGCCACAGACGTAATCGCTCGACATCGTTCTGAGCGATTTTCACGTCGCGCGCTCCACCGGAAATGCAGATGTCTCTTACGGTGCCGACATCCGCTTCAACACCTGCCGTCAGTCCATCGAGCTCGATGAGAAGAACCGCGGCAGCATCAGCCGGATATCCCGCCGCATAAATGCTCGATTCGACAACGCGAATCGTCCCGCTGTCCATGAACTCGAGTGCTGCCGGAACGATTCCCGCCGCAATGATTGCGGATGTCACCTTCGCAGCGTCGTTCACCGATGTGAAATCTGCGAGCATCGTTCGCACGGATGGCGGTTTCTTCGTGAGCTTTACCGTCACGTCGAGCGCGACTCCAAAGCATCCTTCGGATCCAATGAATGCGCCGAGGAGATCGTAGCCTTCCCGTTCGCCAGTGTCGCTGCCGAGTGTGACGATCTCGCCGTCGGGAAGAATCGCTGTGATTGCGAGGACGTGATTGAGCGTGACTCCGTACTTGAGGCAGTGAGGACCACCGGCGTTCTCCGCGATGTTCCCGCCGATCGTGCACGCTGCTTCGCTCGATGGATCCGGAGCGTAAAGAAGTCCGAGCGGTCCCGCAATTCGATTGAGCGCGAGGTTCACAACGCCCGGTTCGACTGTTGCCCGGCGATTGTCTGCGTCGATGTTTATGACGCGTTTCATTCGGTGCATACCGAGAAGCACGACATCGTCTGCCAATGCACCCCCCGATAGACCAGTTCCCGCGCCGCGTGGTACGAACGGCGCGCCCACGCGTGCTAATGCGCGAACAACTTCGATTGCCTGGTCGCGCGTTCCAGGGAATACGGCCAGGCGTGGCTGTCGCCTGTATCCTGGTAGTCCGTCGGAGTTGTAGACGAGGAGCTCGCTTGGGCGACGAAGGACGAAACGCTCCCCGACAATTGCTGCGAGATCGTTGGCGAGCTCTTGAGTGGCCATCGAATGAAATCTAAGGGTGAGAGCGTGTGCTTGACTCAGCGTGACGGTGTGCATTTATGGATTGCTCGTTTCACCACCGCGCCACCGAGCACACCGAGAAAAAAGGAACTGCATGTTTTTTTGACTGCGGACCGCGGCACGGGGATGAAATAATTACGCGGTAGCGAAACTGATGCTGGAGTGCGGCGTCCTACACGACACTATTCCGCATGGCCTACGATGAATCGGTGGAGGGCAAGGATCGTTTAACGGAAGGGATCATCGGCGCCGCAATCGAAGTCCATCGGCATTTGGGACCGGGGTTGCTGGAATCGACTTATGAACAGTGTCTCTGCTGGGAACTCCGTGACGCCGGCTTGACAGTCGATCGACAAATGATGATCGCGTTGAAGTACAAAGCTCATTCGCTTCCCGGCGTTTACCGGCCTGACTTAGTTGTCGAGCGACAGGTGATGGTTGAAGTAAAGGCGGTCAATCAAATCATCGCTGTACACGAAGCCCAATTGTTGACCTACATGCGACACGCGGGAATAAAAACAGGCCTTCTGCTGAACTTTAACTGGCCGTTTCTTCGACAAGGGCTCAAGCGGCTATCACTCTGAGTCCGCAGTTCAAAAAAATTGCAGTTCCGTTTTTTCTCGGTGTGCTCGGTGCCTCGGTGGCTAGCTAGTGATCTGTCGATCACACCGCCACCGTCACAAGGCTCAGACGGTCTCCGGTACAACAATCCGCAACGCATCTCGCTCGTGTCGATACTCGAGGGGCGTTTTCATCAGCTCCGTCTCGCCGTCGAACGAAACTAGAATCCGCGAGCGGGCAGTATCGATCGTGCAATGATCGACAAGAAAAGCATCCAGCTCGGGCATTTCTCGCACGGTTTTTACGCCGCGCGCAACAGCGGCGAGTGCCACAACGAATAACCGGGCGCGCTGGCGTCCACGAACCACAAACACGTGCAAGCCGCGCTTTCCATTCTTTACGCGACCGCCCAGGTGCGGCAGTTGGAACTCGCGCTCACCGACGCCAACGAAAACGAGTGGAGTACGATAGATCTGCTCCTTGCCGTCGATCTCCAGCCTCACCGCAAGCATCGGCATCATCGCCACAATCCGAGCCATCGCGATCAGGCTTGCGACCCGATATCCAAATTGTTTTTCGAGCCGATCCCGCAATCGAACAAAGGTGACGTAAGCGCCGATAGAGCTCGTGTTTAGAAAAAGGCGATCACCTGCATATCCCACATCGACAGTTGTTGTTTGGGTTCCAACACCGACCTTAGCCGCCTCGACGAGGTCGACTGGAATTCCGGAGTCGATAGCGAAATGATTCAGCGTTCCGGCGGGGAGAACCGCGAGCTCCACCTCCTTACCACAAATCGCCTGAGCGCCGGTGCAGATCGATCCATCGCCGCCAGCAACGAGAATACGCTTCGCCCCGCCCTCGACTGCCCGCTCGATTTCGTCTCTCAGCTTTGCGGGCTCGACCTCACGGACATCAAAACGGCCCGAAGAGGCTAACGCCTCCCGGGCCTTCTGAGAATTTCCCGAACCCGGATTGACGAACGCCGGAATGAGAGAGGCGTCCGCCATCTCGGATACTCCTACTACGCTAGTCCGCTGTCCAGAATCCCGACAGCGCCGCTCCATCCGGCGACTCGCGAAGCTTTTCGAACGCTCGCTCGCGAATCTGTCTGATACGCTCGCGGGTGACACCCATCAACGCGCCGATCTTCTCGAGCGTCATCGCGTCCGAGCCCTGCTCGAGACCGTAGTACAGATGGAGAATCTTTCGCTCGCGAGGCGTGAGATACTTCCGGAAGACGCGATCGATAAACTCACGCATCAAATGGAAGTCAGTGACTTCCTCGATCTCAGCGCCATCGACTCCGGCAAAGCGTTCGCCGAGTGTGCAGGCCTCACGATCCGACCGATCGATTGGAGCGTCGAGCGAAATCTCTGTCGCCGACATCTGCTTGGCGGAACGAACCGCTTCAGGTGTCTCTTCGAGAAGCCTTCCGATTTCGTGGTCTGTTGGATCGCGCTTTAGAACCTGAGAGAGAACTGTCTGTGCGCGGGCGAGCTTTATTAGCTGCGAATTCTGATTGAGGGGAATTCTTACCGATCTGGTCTGCTCAGCGAGGGCCTTTAGTACTGCCTGGCGGACCCACCACACTGCATATGAAATGAATTTCACGCCTTGCTCGGGATCGAACTTTCTGACCGCCTTGAGCAATCCTTCATTTCCAATTGCAACGAGCTCACTCAGATCGAGACCATGCCCCTGGTATTTCTTGACGTAGGAGATGACGAATCGAAGGTTTGCAGTAACCAGCCGCTCGGCCGCCTTTTCATCTCCCGCCTGGGCTCTTCGTGCGAGCCGACGCTCCTCTTCAGCGTCACCTATTAACGGGAGCTTTTGTATGTCCTGCAGGTATTGGTCGAAAGCGGTGGAGGGAGACGAACGAAAAAAGCCTTTAGACTTGCTCTCGGCCGAAGTCTGCATAGACGCCCCTCGTAGGCGAAAGATTCAGGCGAGCACATCGAGCGCTCGCGTATGTGACCGTCTTGGGTCGGACACTAATGGGCGTCCTGAGCCAGGTCAACAGCCATCTTTCATGCCACTCAGTAACGACTGAAAGTCGGAGTGATCGAGGGTCACTCCGACAATTTGTGTCCTATTTGCTGGGCAAACTTCTGGATTTTTAGTCGGTTACTGCCGTGAAGCTCAGGAAGTGCCCGGCGGATCTTTGGTCTTCGTTCGGCTGGTTCCGGTGAGGATACCGATTCCGATCAGGACAATTACGCCAACTGCGATCCACATCTGAGGAACACCGATCAGATACGCGGCAACGGCGAGTCCGATGATCAGAACTATGAAGCCGATCAGATAAGTACTGAACGATGACATACGAATGCCCTGGTTGGGGTTGCTTGCGACAAAGGCAATTGTAGGGCCAGCGGCCGACAGGCTCTTACTTCTTGGCGATCCCCTCGAACATGTCAGCAACCGCCCTCAAATCCGGAACCAGATCGAGCTGGAGCTGGGCAAGATTCGGAATGTGCTCTTCCTCTTTTGCGACCAGAACTGCGCGCCCCTGCTGGCGTCCGAACCGGGATGCCTGCGAACATGACGGCGTCCAGATGTCGAGCGTGGCGCCGATGACGTTGCCTCCTGTGTCATCAACGAGGAACCGGCCGAGGTATTTCTTGCCCATGAAAACTTCTACGTAACGGGCGAGGGGGAAAATTCGTGGATCTGCTGCGACTATGCCGGGGCGTACCCATCTGCCGCGTCGAGTTGTTCCTTTCAGGCAGTACTGCGTAAGTGAGATTGGAATTTCTTCACCCGGTGTGGCGCGCGCAAACCGCTTTGGGTCAGGAGTGATGCCCAGCGCGCGCATTCGCAAAGCCTCTCGCGCGGATGCACGCCGGATCACGTTCTCGATGCTGCGGCCTTCGCTGATGATTTTCCTGGCGCCGGCGACCATAGCCGGACGCGCATAGACAAGCACCGGGCGGTGCTTGAGCACGACGTTCTCCGCCGGGAGACGAGTTACCCCGGTCTTGATGAACGCTATGGCAATAGCAACGGCGAGAACAAGCCGTATTAGTTCGCCACGTTTCATATGAGAACCTCCCGAACGATGTCGTCTTCAACGGTGACAGCCCAACCATTTTCCGAGCCAGCCATCGCCCCGATGCAGCGCGGGAGCGCGTATTCAGTTCGACCGCCACGAGCCTTCTTGTCCGCTCGCATCGAATCGAGGATTTTTTCACCGGAGATCGCCTTGGGGCGATCGACTGGCAACCCCGCGACCTTGAGCGCATCGCGAATTGCCGCCGAGGTTCCGGCTTCGGCGAGACCAGCGCGTTCGGCAATCGTGCTCTCGAGCACCATGCCGATCGAAACTGCCTCTCCGTGTGCGAGACCGTACCCGCTCAGCGTTTCGATTGCATGACCCACGGTGTGGCCGAAGTTCAGCACTTTCCGCAGACCGTGCTCACGCTCATCGCGACTGACGATCTCAGCTTTTATTTCTATACTACGGACGATAAGGCGAGAGACTGAGTCACCCACTATACCGCCAGGCGCGAGGAGCTTTGGAATCTCGCCGGCCACGAACTCAAAGTAACCCGAGTCCGCGATTACGCCATGCTTAATCGCCTCGGCAAATCCCGTTCTCAAGTTGTTAACATCAAGTGTGGCAAGGACTTGCGGGTCAGAAAAAACTGCTGTCGGATTGTGAAAAGCACCCACTAAGTTCTTTCCCGAGGGGGTATCGACGCCTGTTTTCCCCCCAATCGAGGCGTCGATCATGGCTAACAAAGTCGTGGGAATTTGGACGACCGGGATGCCGCGCATGAAGGTCGCGGCGACAAATCCTGCGAGGTCGCCGACAACCCCTCCGCCCAGCGCAATGATCGCCGTATCTCTGCCGGCACCGAGCGCCAGCAGCTCATCGGTCAATCGCGTCCACGTGTCTCGCGTCTTGTGAGCTTCGCCGGCCGGAATCGTTAGAAGCGACGCTGTCTTTTTCGGAAAATCCGCGAGTGCTTTGCTACCATAGATAGGACCGACGTTTGAGTCGGTGATGATCACGTATCGGTGTGCGCGGACCGTTTCCGGAATTATCTCGCCGAGCCGGTCGATCAACCCTCGCTCGACTACAATCGGATACGGAAGGAGCGTGACTTCCGCTCGTTCTACCAGGTGACTTCTCCAACTCGCGAGCGCAGCGTGGCGAAGCGCGCGAGGGTGAAGAGCAGATCGGAAAGGCGGTTCAAGTAGACGACGACGATCTGCGGTATCTCGACTTCGCGCTGGAGATGAATCACCCTGCGCTCCGCGCGACGACAGACTGTACGCGCAACGTGAAGCGCCGCTGCCTTTGGAGTTCCGCCGGGAAGAATGAATGCTTTGAGCGGCTCGAGCTCTCTATCGCAGGCGTCGATGTGACTCTCCAGCTCACGGATGCGGTCGTCACTGATGCGTGCTTTCGTGAGATGCTGTTTCATTTTTTCGGGGTCCGGCGTAGCGAGGAGTGCCCCGATACTGAACAGGTCGCGCTGAATCGGAACGAGAACCTCATCGATTTCCGGCATTGTTTCGGCAGCCCGGACCAGACCGAGAAATGCGTTGAGCTCGTCGACATCCCCGTAGGCTTCGACGCGTGGATCATCTTTCGAAACCCGCCCGCCGCCGAAGAGACCGGTGAGACCTTCGTCGCCGGTCTTCGTGTAGATCTTCATAATTTGAAATGTGGCTATATTTGGCGCGATGCACGAGTTAGTAGACCTCACGATAATTGGCGGAGGGCCGACCGGACTCTTCGCCTCTTTTTATGCGGGCATGCGTGGAGCGACCGCGCGAATTGTCGACAATCTCCCGCAGCTCGGCGGACAGTTAACGGCGCTGTACCCTGAGAAGTACATCTTCGATGTTGGCGGGTATCGGCAGGTTCTTGCTAAGGACCTGGTGAACGAGCTCGCCGCGCAGGCTGGGCAGTTCAACTTCCCGTCATTTCTAAATCAGCGTGTCGTTGGCCTGGAAGAGGAAGACGCACACTTCGTACTTGCGACTGAGACCGACCGGTTTCCCAGCCGTGCTGTGGTAATAGCCGCAGGTATTGGGGCTTTTACCGCTCGACGACTCCCGCAAAAATGCGCCGAGCCGTGGTACGGGCGTGGAATCTTCGACAACGTCGCCGATCCCGAGTCGTTTCGTGATCAGAGGATTGTAATCATCGGCGGCGGCGATTCCGCGTTCGATTGGGCGCATCAGCTTCGCGATCGCGCCTCGGCAGTGACGCTGGTGCATCGGAGCGACAAATATCGGGCTCACGGTGCAACTGTGGCTGAAGTGAATGCTGCGGTCGCTACTGGCCGGACGACACTGTTGCCGTTTCATGAGCTCCACGATGTTCTGTCGGAAGACGACCGGCTCACGGGCGTTACACTGCGCGATGTGAAAACGAAAGAGACTCGCGATGTTGAAGCCGATTCAATTCTGCCGATGCTCGGTTACGTGAGTGACATTGGCGCGATCGCGACCTGGGGCCTCACGCTCGAGAAGAATGAGATCGTGGTGAACTCGATGATGGAGACCGGACGCGCGGGGATTTATGCGGCAGGAGATGTCACCACCTATCCCGGAAAATTGAAATTGATCGCGACAGGCTTCGGTGAGGCTGCGACGGCAGTGAATCAGGCTTTCCATTGGATTTATCCCGAGAAGAAAGTGAATCCCGGGCATTCGTCCAACATGGCGGTGTTCGGGCAAAAGGACGATTGACTAACAGCCGGTACCCGGTGCCCGATGGCGCGTGCCGGTACCAGATGTCAGAAACAAAACATCGAGGGTTTCTCGGACATCCGGCATCGGCACGCGGAATCTGGCACCGGGTACGGGCTGTTAATTATAGGCTACCCGTGGATCGGCTTTAGCGTATGCGAGATCGGTCAACAAATTCACAAGAACAAATACCACCGAGAGAAACAGAACCGATCCGTTGATTGCGGGAAGATCGCGTCGTGCAATGGCGTTCACGACGTACCGCCCGATTCCCGGCCAGGAGAAAATTGTCTCCGTAAGAATTGAACCGGTCAGGTAGTAACCGAAATCCAATCCCAGCACGGTTACGATCGGAATCAAAGCGTTACGCAATGCGTGCCGCACAACAACCGCGCGCTCCTTCAGTCCCTTCGCGCGCGCGGTTCTAACAAAATCTCCGCCCAGCACATCGAGCATCGCGGACCGGGTGACTCGCGCAAGAAAAGCGATCGAGCGTGAGCCGAGAGCAAGGGCGGGAAGAATCAGATACTTAATTCCGCCGTACCCCGAAGGCGGAAGCCATT
>DATLDN010000035.1:0-16764 GCA_035525855.1 Gemmatimonadaceae bacterium | reverse complement strand
CCGTTGCTCACGAATGAACACGAAGATTATTGGGAAGTTGTAATGACGCCCGATGGAAAAGGAATCGTTTATCAAATCGATACGGCCGGGGCAGACCTTATGTACCGGCCTCTTTCACGCGACACAGTCGCCACACCGATTGCAAATTCGCCATTCGAAGAATCCATGGCGAGAGTTTCGCCCGACGGTCATTGGATTACCTACGTGTCTGCTGAATCCGGCAGGGACCAGGTGATGGTTCAGCCATTCCCGCGCGCGGGCGGCGCGCGAACTCAGGTGTCGATCAACGGCGGGCGAGAGCCCGTGTGGTCGCGCGACGGTAAGCGGCTCTTCTATCGCGACGATCAGGATCTGATCGCAGTCTCCGTGAGCACATCAGGTCCATTCACAATCATATCTCGCGCGAAACTGTTTCAGGACACTTTTTTACGCGCGCCGTTTCATGCGAACTACGATGTTGCTCCCGACGGATCTCATTTCCTCTTCCTGAAGGCAACAGAAGAGCCGCAGCTGATCGTCGTCACCAACTGGCTCGACGAAGTTCGCGCTCGACTGAAAGCAAAAAAGCTGAACTAGTCGCCGAGCTCGCTGGAGAACTCCACAGGATCCTGTTTGAAAAAACGCTGGAGCTGCGCGTACAGATCGGGATGTCGCGCTCGCAGCGCTTTCGGCCGCTCGAAGAAAACCTCCGTCGCGACGGCAAAAAATTCTGTCGGATTCGTTGCTCCGTATGTGTCGAGCAGTGTCGTCGCACCGAGAGCATCGGCGCGACGCAATGCCTCCAGCTCACGACTCATCACCTTTGACCACGCGACATAATCGCCATACCCGCCGAGTGCGGGTGTTCCGTCGGCGTTCTTGTTCTCGAAGTCGAGCTGATGCGCGAACTCGTGAAGAACGACATTCCATCCATCGGCGGGATTCGCTGCGCCGTTAAGAACCGCATCCCATGCGAGCACGAGAGCGCGCAACTGGCTGCTCGTGTGCCCAACGCGATCCTCGGGTCCTTCCTCCCAGACGCCACCACCTACGTGCCGTTCGTCTTCTACACTGTATCCAGTTGGATAAACGAGAATCGAAGTGAGATGCGGGAAATAATCTGTGTCGCGATGAAGCAGCAGCAAACACGCCTGTGCGGCGATCGTAACTCGAACTTCATCAGTGAGATCTAATCCACCGCACCCCTCGAAATATTTTTCGTCGAGAATTACCTGCGCGTGCCCGAGCAGCTCGCGCTGATCTTCTTTTGTCAGTCTTTTGAAGACAGGTACGTTGCGCTGAACGATGTGCAGCCACGAATGCGGAAACTCGCGCGAGCGCAGACTTGCTCGTCTACGCCCTGTAAGCAAACCAAACACTGAAGTGTCGTTATTTCTGTGGCACTGCGCCGTCAGCCGGCCACTTGGTGTCACTGACTCGCTTGAGGTTCATCTCGAAAAATCTCTGAGGATCTTTTCCCGGAGACACATAATCACCGACTTCGTTCCACGCTCCATCCTTGACGGTCGCTGTGTAACGAATTGTCACCGGTCCTGCAGCAATCTCCCACACATAACCAGTGGCAGTCGGGGTGAATGGAAAATCACCCGATCTTCCCTGCGCGTAAGAATGAAGCGTGTATCTCTGAGTCGACGGATCGTACGAGATCGTTCCAAAAGCATTGAATGAGACTTTTCCCTCTGAGTCATATCCTCGCCCCTCGAGGACTTTGACAGATCCATCGAGGAATGGGCCAATCCGTTCTGTTTGCGTTACGTCATGCTTTACGCCGGACGGAAGAACTGTGGATGCAGGTCCTCGCCAGATTCCATCCATAAATGCCAATGGCTTCATCGCTTCTTTCTGTGCAGCAATCAACGTTGCAGGATCGGGCCGCCCCTGCGCCTGAATGGACTGTGTGAGAGTAAACGCGGCGACAAACAGGCTTCCCGTGATTTTGATCATGTATTGACCGCATCGACGGCCCCTTCGAGTGGATACCATTCTTTGTCGTTCGACGCGAAACCGTGCAGCTGTTTCGAATTCAAATCCATTGCGACGGTAAGCGTATATCCGTGCGACGAGAGATACGACACGAGGTAAATCCTCGGCGCAATTTCGAAAGCGGCGTACTTGCTTCCCGGCATCGGTGCCGACGATCCACCTTGTTCCGCGCTGCCGGCTTCCTTGAAAGTCACGGTACCGTCTTTACCGAAAACGTGCTCGTAGGTTTTTCCGGCGGTAGGGCCATCATTGAAAGTCCATCTGAAAGTGCGGCCGACGAGCGCAGTTGTTCCTGGCATTGTTCTACACCCCCCGCCGGCCGGACTTCTTCGAGGTCGAGTGGGGTTTTCCACCCGGAATTGGCGCGGGACGAAAACCCTTCACTTTCTGATTTGGTGTTTCACCTGCGACCGGCGCGCCGGGTTTCTTTGTCGAGAAATCAGGGATTGCCGAATGATGGGATTTCTTTTTCATCGTGTCACTCTTGCATGAGGTTCATTCATCTGAGTCGCTCGTGTGCCGGGCATTCTTCCACCGCTGCCAGGCGACAAGAGACGCCGCACCGTACACAACGGTGAGTATACCTCCAATCATCCACTGCGCCCAGTCTGAGAGGTCCGAGATGTAGATGATGATCGCGAGCAGCACATAAAGAACTCCCCGGCCGACTGTAGCCCAGACAATTCGTCCGAACTCTGCGTCGCCTTCCGCTTCTTGATCGAGAAAATTCGACCAGTTTTTCTTCAGCTGATAAACGTAGGCGCCCCTCGGATCGGTCGGGCGTGGCCCTGGTGGCGCCGTTTGATCGAAATCGAGAAGGGATTCGTCATTGGAATCGCGATGAAACTCCGACCATCGCTCGCGAAAATGTTGGATCTGCGCGCGTCTCGAATCATCACTCATTTCTTTACCGAACTCGCATCGAATTTCGCTGCATGGGTGACGGTGTTCGCCAAATGGAATTAACCCATTGAGTTTTGGGTCAATAGTTCTCGGCAGTCAGCTAGCGCGTTGTCGGTAGTGGGTTTTACCGATGACTCATTGCTCGAAAGCCGAAGACCGAGAACTATTGACCCAAAACACAATGGGTTAGATCCTGCGCCGAAGCCTATGACACAGTTGCAGCAACGGTCCCGCGGATCCGCTCGATCTGCCGCAGGTGCACGATATCATGCCCTGCATAGAGATTCAGCAGATGACGCATCGACTCTTCACCGCGCTCCGAATGCAAGCCGACTCTATTCCAATCATCACCTGACAAACGCTCAAACAGCCGAATGTTGGACCGTCTCACCATCGTGAATTCTTCGAGCGCTTCCCTCGCATTCGCATTCGCGTACCCGAGACGCTCGGCCCATAGATCCTGATCGTACGCGGTCAACGGCGGACGATCGTGCGTCATCACCATGCGGAAACGATTACCACCAACGAGCTCAGAATCCGCGAGATGTTGAATCACCTGAGCGATCGACCATTTACCCGGAGCTTCTGGTATCTGAATTCGATTTGCAGGAAGCTCCGAAATTGTCTGCGCAAGAATCTTCGGGGTGGAACGAAATACTTCCATTGGATCCCGATCGCCCAGTGCGCGGAGAATCGACGCGATGTAGGCCTGCGCCTGTGGTCCGTCCGCCGAGCTCGCGGGATTTGCAAATTCTGACATCAGCGTCCACCGCGGCCATTTGGTGACGTTTTCTTCGCGTTGTCGGGAGTAAATACCTCGACGGAAAGCGTGAACGTCCGCTCCTCCGACGGCTGAAGCGCTCCGACTCCCACCTGCTGTCGCGCGATCTCTTCACCGCGCTCATTCCGAATGGTGAGCATCATGGAATACTCCCACGCCTCGCCGACTTCCGGATGTCTCACGCTTCCTTCCACCTTGAGAGCGGAAAAACTCGGATTCGTGTTCTCCGTAAGTCGGCGATCGAATCTCAGATGGTGCCGGCAAATCGGACAAACGTTGGCACTCTCGAGAATCGTTGCCTTGCAATGCGGACAGCTGCGCGTCGCGCCGGGCGCGCCGACACGCGCGGTGCTCATGCCGCCGAGCCGCTCTCCACTCTCATATCGGAGCGGGCAGCCTGCTTGCCCTCCCATCCGAACTCAGCCTGACCGCGCATGCGCGATCCAGCCGCAACGGTAAGCGATCCCGCATTGAGATTTCCGTTGAGCACTCCGCTCTGGAGAAGCTCAACCCTCTGCGCCTGATCGATGTTTCCTTCGAGCTCGCCACCGATGATCACGGTCGCTGCGCGAACACCGCCAGTGAGCTTGGCCCCAGGCTCGATTGTGAGATTGCCCTTCACGTGAACGTCACCCTGGAAGTTGCCCGCGATGCGCACGCTTCCCGCGCCTTCGATCTGCCCTTGAATCGTAAGTCCCGCTGCAATCACCGACTCTTTTTCGGAGTGAGCGTCGGCGTTGGAATTACTACGACGCGGTGAGTCATAGCTGGGATCAAGATCGGGCCGAAGCTCCGACTGGGTTGGTGCGGGACGGACTGGCGTGATCGGTGCCGCGTCCTTCGTGCCGGTGGTCTGTTCCTTCCAGATTGCCATGGCTTCTGCTTCCTATCTTGGGCGGATGATTGCAGGAAGATTGGGACACGGCACCTGCACCCGCCACGGGAGACGTGCACCCATCATGTCCTGTTGAAGATAGGCGAGCGCGTGGCACTTGGAAGGCGTAACGCAAAGAAAAAGCCCCCAAAATTCCGGGGGCTTCTCTTTAAGGTCCCTGCGATAATCAGCCTGAAGGGAAGCCAGTGCCCTGCTGCTGTTGCTCGGGCTGCGGAATCTTGATCTTCGGCGTCTGACCAAAATTGTACTGGAAAGTCAGGAACGTCCCACGGACACCGAACTGCCTCTCCGTGATCTGGACGAGGTTGTCATCACCGACACGAACCTTGAACCTGCCCTGATTGAATGGATCAACGAACCGCAGGCTCACGCTCATCGCATCGCCCTGAATCTTCTGACGCAACGAGATGCTCGTGTTGCTGAAGGAAGAGAAGCGTCCCCTCGGGAAGTTCATCGGAGCACGATAGGCATTCTGCGCTGAAACCGAGAACGTCTTCGTAAGCTGTGAGTTCAAGTTGATCCGGTACGACCATGTAACTCCATCTGCCTGCAGCGATGACGTCGAACCACCGTCTGTGACGATCTTGAAGACATTGAATCCCGTAAACAGGTTCAACTTCGGTCCAAGACGCAGCTGGCCGTTCACATCGGTTCCCCACGACTCGCTCTTGTCGAGATTCTTGAAGCTGATGGTCGTAACCTTATTGCCATCCAACACCGCATTCGTCTTGATGTCGACCTGAATGCTGTTGTGCGTGTAACGATAGAATGGCGACACCTGGAACAGCCCGAACTTACCCGTGCGCACATAGCCGAGCTCGAGCGCGTCGGTATACTCCGGATCGAGAGCCGGATTGCCGATGAATACGTTCTGCAGGTCAAAGTACTGCGGGAACGGATTCAGCTCCTGCGTTCCGGGACGACGCACGCGGCGCGAATAGCTCGCCTTCAAATTCGTCACGTCGCTGTACTTGTAATTGGCGGCAGCACTCGGATACGCAGCGAACTTGTCATACGGATAGTCCTTCGAGCCGAGCTGGAAGTCGCGCGTTGCATACTCGCCACGCACTCCACCCGTCAGGTCGAACTTGCCATAACCCTGACTGAGCACTCCGTAAACCTGCTGAACGTCTTCATCGAAGTTGAACGCGTTGCTGAGGTTGCTTTTCACCCAGTTGCCCGTGCCGAGTGGATCCTTTTCGACCAGATAGTCACGGTCGAGCCAGCGCAGGACGCCCTTGTATCCTGTCTCGAGCTTGGTGCGCGGCGCGAACGTTTTGGTGTAATCGACCTGCCCCGTCAGCTGCTTGGTAAGCGAGCCGTTCGTGTCCGTCTCGAACTCTGTTTTCGACGAACCCGTGACCGGCGTCTTCCATTGACGCGTGACATCGTCATCATCGGAACGATTGAAGCGCGTCTCTGCCGACAAAAATGTTTTGTTGGGCTCGAAGTTTCGCTTCCAAACGAGGTCGTAATCGTAAAGCATAGACTTCGAACTGCTGTTGCGCTGACGGTTGTACTGTCCGAGCAACGCGCCCGTCGGATTCAGCTCCGTATACGCTGCGTTGCTTCCTTCGCTGCCAGTACGATGGCTGAC
The DNA here is from genome assembly GCA_035525855.1 of Gemmatimonadaceae bacterium. GTDB lineage: Bacteria > Gemmatimonadota > Gemmatimonadetes > Gemmatimonadales > Gemmatimonadaceae > UBA4720. The sequence continues at coordinate 10,605 of DATLDN010000035.1, read as the reverse complement.
GACGAGCGCGTTCGTCAGCACGTCGCGTTTGTTGATTTTGTAATCAACGGTCGTAGTGAAGTTCTGGCCGTCCTGACCTGTCTCCCCGAGGAGCTTCTGATTGGTGAACATCGGTGAGGTTCCGAGGGCGTGCAGGTCCTCACGATTGTTGATGCCCTCCAGCCCGCGGTCATCGGAATTAAAACCGATGCTCGTAAAGCTCGTCCATGGACCACTCTGATATCCAACATTGCCCGACGTATTGAATCGTCCGGCCTGGTAACCGCTCGCAGTCAGTCCACCGCTCACGCCAAGATCGGCGTTCGCCTTGAGCTGGATGTTGATGATTCCAGCCATTCCTTCCGGATCATACTTCGCCGAAGGATTGGGAATGACTTCGATCTTCTCGACGATGTTCGAGGGCAGACCCTTGAGGAATGACGTCAGCTGCGTGCCACGAATTGGTGCAGGGCGGCCGTTGATCTGAATCGCGACGTTTTCATTTCCGCGAAGGCTGATCTTGCCTTCCCCGTCGATCATCACCGAAGGAATGTGCTCGAGAACATCGTGCGCGTTCGTCGCACTGGGCGCGATGTCTTTCGCGCGATATCCGTTGCGATCGGCCTCGACCATAACAGTTCGGTCGGCCCTGACCTCGACTTCGCCAAGCTCCACCGCAACGTGGCTCAACCGGAAGCTGAGGTTCGTTGGCGGCGCATTCGGGGCGATCGTCACTTCACTATAGACGGCACCGTAACCGATCGACTTGACGCGGACGTTGTACACACCGGGGCGCAAACCCTGGATTCTGAACGTTCCGTCTGTGCCGCCGATCGCGCCGGCGACCAGCGAGGAGTCACGCTTGGTCCGGACGGAGATCGAAGCTCCGCCGACCGGCGTCTTCGCGGCGGTGTCCATCACGACGCCGCGAATTTCACCAGTGGCGACTGGCATTTGGCCTGGCGCGCCTGCTGGCGGCTGACCTGGATTTTGTGAGTGTGCGGGACGCGCGCCTGCAGAGATCAGCAGACCGAGGATGACGAGGGTGCGTTTCATTGGGGAGCTCTCGGAGGACTTTGGCAGTAATGCCCGCGTTTACATGACGCGGGTTGTATCGGCTCTACGTGGCTGCATCGCTACAGGTTTCGATGCTTTTGTAAGGGTTACAGTTTACCCTTAAACAGATGTCTCTTGGTTAGGGAAGTGTTAGGAAACGATTGGGGCTTCATCACATTTGGATTAACGGCCTCACCTGATTGCCCCATGCCTCTTGAGGATCTCCACTGTGCGCGCGATGGGCAGCGCCTCGACACGATTGCCGCCTCGTCCGATCACTGTCGTCGCTTTGAGCAACGAGTTGTAAATCGCTTCCTCCGTTGCTTCGACGACAGCAAGAAAAATGGGTGACATCGAATCATTTCCGAGAGCAGTCGTCGAACGTGCACCGGTTGTCGTTTTGATTCGATTCTCGACGGCAGTACTGAACGCAATCACGTAATCGCCGCTGCCATTGGTTGATGGAGAACCGGTTCGCGCTAATCCAAGCATCGCGCGGGCAGCGAGCCTTTTCAGATTTCTTGCATCGATTGGCGCGTCGGTGGCCACTACTATAATGATGGACCCGTCAGCTTTGTCCGGCTTGTCGACTCCACTCGTCGACGGATTCAGCTGCTCCTTCAGATAGTACTGACCCAGCTCCTGTCCAACCGGTGCACCGTTCATCGTGAGGACGCCGCCGAAGTTCGTCTGCACCAGTACGCCGACGGTGTATCCACCTGCGCTTTGTGGAACGACGCGAGAGGAAGTGCCGATGCCTCCCTTGAAGCCAAATGCGACGGTGCCTGTCCCCGCGCCGAGCGATCCTTCGGCGACGGGACCTGTATCCGCACTCTTTAGTGCTGCAAAAACTTCGGCCTGGCCCACGTGTCGGCCGCGAATGTCATTCAGAAATCCATCGTTCGTTTCACCGACAACAGGGTTTATGGATCTGACCTGTTCATTGCCCGGGAGTGCAAGCATCCAGTCGAGAAGTGCGTCGGCTACGCGCGGGACGTTGAGCGTGTTCGTGAGAAGTACCGGGGTTTCTATTTCGCCGAGCTCGTTGACTTGGGTCGAGCCCATGAGCTTTCCGAAACCATTTCCGACGAAGATTGCAGCCGGAACTTTTTCCTGAAAAAGATTCCCGTTGTGCGGAATGATGGCGGTGACGCCGGTGCGAATGCTATCGCCCTGAATGACGGTTGCGTGTCCGACGCGAACTCCGGCAACGTCAGTTATTGCATTGAGCTTTCCTGTCGGAAGAATGCCGACGACCATTCCGATGTCGCGCGCGCGAGGTCTTTCCTGCACGTTCGTTGGTTGCGAGTGTAGGCTCATCGGTACGAAAAGAACGATTGCGAAACGCCGTGCTCGAGGCGCATTCATAAGCGCGGAATAATATGAGTGGCTTTGCCAGTCGTGGTAGCTGACGGCTGACGGCTGATGGCTGATGGCTGATTTGATCTTGCCGATGTGCGCTCCGAGCCGTAGCATTTGGCTCCAAAATGCCCCTCTAAAAATCGAGTTGCGCTTCTGGCAGCTCGAACGCATCCACCACATCCAAGGAGGACGGCAATGCGTTGGCACGTCAAACGGGCTACACTCACGCGCGCGTCACGCTGGTTTTTCGGCGTCGCCGCACTATGTACGGGGCTCTCGAGCCCACTCGCGGCACAGGCTACTGGAATCATTCGCGGACGCGTTATCGATGCCGGCACGCAGCGACCGGTAGATGCCGCCCAGGTCACAATCGCGGGAACCGGCCTCCGCGCGGTAACTAATGCGAGCGGTGAATTCACCATCAGTGGTGCGCCTGCAGGATCACGGGACGTTTCGGTCCGCCGCATTGGTTATTCGCGGGCGGCCAAGACGGTCACCATACAATCTGGTGCCACAGTTACCGCAGACTTCTCGATCAGCGTTGCCGCATCGCAGCTCGATGCAGTCGTCATCACGGGAACGGGCGGCGCGGTCGAGAAGCGCACGCTCGGCAATTCGATCACGACGGTCAATGCAGCCGAAATAACGGATCGCAACACCGTTACGAACGTGACCGAAGTGCTTCAGGGAAAAACACCGGGCGTGACAATTCTGCCAGGATCGGGCGCACCTGGCACGGCGGGCGAGATTCGAATTCGCGGCGCAAGCTCACTCGCTGGTTACAAGCCCGTCGTATTCGTTGACGGCGTGCGCTATAACATCGACGACCTTGGCGGATTTAGCGCGACCGGCGGCGGCACGGCTGGACTGGCGCAGTCATCGCAGGTCACGTCGGCGTTGAACAATTTGAATCCGAACGACATCGAATCGATCGAAGTCGTGAAGGGCCCCGCAGCAGCAACGCTTTACGGAGCAGAAGCTGCGAACGGCGTAATTCAAATCATCACGAAAAAAGGAACGAAAGGCGTTCAATCGCTAAAGTGGAGCTTCCGCGGCGAGCGTGGCACAGACAAGTGGGCGCTTATTCCCGAGGACAACTACACGTTCTGCGATGCCGCGAAGCAGGCGCTAGTCAACGCCGCAGGTGAGAAAACGTGGCCGGGTTGTCAGGGAGTCGCGGCGAACACGGTAATCACGGACAATCCCCTGGTTCGCGATCCAGGCGCAATTCGCACAGCAGATTTGAGCCGCACAGCCATGAGCCTTCGTGGCGGTGGCGACAGATACTCGTACTACTTGTCGGGCGATCGGGTCAGCGAACAGGGTGTCTTCTTCAACAGCGACAACAGCCAGACATCCGCACGATCCAATTTTGGATTCTCACCAACGGATAAGCTTGACTTCCAGGTGAATGTGAACTGGCAGGACGGCCGGCTTCGCCTTCCCATTCAGGATGAATCCGCGAACGGACTACTGCTTAGCGCCCGCCGCGGACGACCGGGACTTCTAAGACCCGCAGGGCTCGAGGGCTGGGGCGTGATCGGACCAGCGCAAGCAAATCGCTACAAGAATTTCACGCGAACGCAGCGTCTGACTGCATCGACAACGGCTAACTTCAATCCGTTCCGATGGATGCAAAATCGCTTGACTCTCGGATTCGATAATACTGATGTCGAGGCGCAGATCCTGTTTCTGCCAGGTGATATCGACGTCTCACAGGATCCGGACGCTGCATCCGGTGCAAACCTCCGCAGAAATCCACTCCGTCGAATTGTCACTATCGACTACGCCGGTACGCTTCTCTGGAGTCCGAGCGCCGCGTTCGATCTCACGACGAAGTTTGGATCACAGGTCATCGCTGACAAGAGCGAGCGACTCGATGCAACGGGAATCGGCATCGGCGCCGTCGACGTAACACTCGTCAACCTGCTACAGAGAACCACAGGCGGCGAAGCATTCACCGAAAACAATTCGGTTGGATACTACGCTCAGGAGCAGGTCGGTTGGCAGAACCGTCTTTTCCTGACGGGCGCAGTGCGCGCTGATGATCACTCTTCGTTTGGAACGAACTTCGACCTGATCATCTTTCCGAAGGTATCTCTCGCATACGTTTTGTCGGAAGAGCCGCGCTTCAGGGGCCTGCTCAATTCAATGAAGGTCAATTCGCTGAAGCTGCGCGGTGCGTGGGGTCAAGCAGGGCGCGCTCCGACGGCATACTCGGCTCCTCAGACGTACACTGTGGATCGCGTAACGATCGGGAACACAACACAGTCGGCGCTCCGTACTTCCGGATATGGAAATCCTGACCTCAAGCCGGAACGCGGTGTTGAGACAGAGCTCGGATTCGACATGGGTTTCCTCTCCGAGCGAATGGGCATCGACTTCACGTACTACAACAAACGAACGAAAGACATGCTTCAATCGATCTCAATCCCGGCATCTACTGGATTCATCAGCAGCCGCCTGGCGAACCTCGGCGAAGTATCGAATAAAGGATTCGAGATCGCTCTTTTCGGAACTCCAGTTCGGATTGGATCGAGCGCGTGGGACACGCGAATCAGTCTTGCGACAAACAAGAATGAGCTTGTCACTTTCAACGTGCCGGGCAAGATCCTCGAGACACCGAGCGGTCAGGCCTATGGCTCTGTTCAGCAGCACCGGGTTGGATATCCCCTTGGAGGATTCTGGATGCAGCCCGCTCTGCGGTGCGGAATCGATCAGCCGCCTCCTGGAATCGTGATTGCTCCCTGTGGAAGTGTTGTCGGTGAAGCAATGCTCACCGCTGCCGGCGCCGCAATCTTCAACGCGGGCGACACAGCTCGTCGCTACTACGGGTCGTCAACACCGACGCACGAGATCAGCTTCTCCAACACGTTCACCTTTTTGAAGAACTTTCACTTGTACGCGTTGCTCGATCACAAGGGCGGCTACAACGTGTTCAATCAGCAGGAGCGCAACCGTTGCCAGTCCGGTAACGACAACTGCTCGAGAGCGATGGTTATGGCTGCGCGCTTCCCTGTCACCGGCGCCGATTCCGTGTTGTCCAGAGAGCTCGCTGTGTACAGAAGTGCATCGGTGTCGCCTGAATGGATTCAGAAGGCAGACTTCACGAAGCTGCGAGAGCTTTCATTCAGCGTAGATCTTCCGAGAGAGCTCGTCGGCAAGACGGGCGCATCTTCAGGGAATTTCATGATCTCGGGACGAAACCTGAAAATCTGGAGCGATTACGAGGGAGTAGATCCTGAAGTGAACACATATGGAGGAAGAAGTTTCGTGAGGGTAGACGCTTATGCCGCGCCGATGATGCGACGATGGACGGCCGGCTTCAACCTCTCGTTCTAAGGGAGGAAATAACAATGACTCATATAATTTCAAATTCACGCCGGCTGGGCTTTCTCAAGGTTGGAGCATTCGTGCTCGCCTGCGCCGGCGCTACAGCATGCAGTGACTTCCTGGTTGCCGAGAATCCGGGAGCGGTCGAAGAACCGGATGTAAATCAGGTTGCGTATACGAACCTGATCGCGAACGGTCCCATCTTCGCCTGGCAGTTTGCACACAGTGAGATCACCTACTGGAACGCGCAGTTCACAGATGAGCTGTTCAATCGTGCAGTGTTCGTCGAAGAGGGACAAATCGACAGGCGTGAGATGTACTCGGACATGTCGTATATCAATGCGTTCATGTACGCGCCGATGCAGCGCGCGCGTTACTCGGGCGAAGATGCGGCTGCGCGTCTCAAAATAATTCTTGGCGACACTGCATCGCGCGATCTGCGTGTTGCAAGGTCGCTTGCGTACGCCGGAATGGGTTACGTCGATCTCGCTGAGATGGAATGTGTCATCCCGATCGATCTCGGCGTGCCGAAACAACCGGAAGAGGCGTTCGCCGACGCGATTGCCAGATTCCAGGAAGCGATCACCATCGCAACGGCTGCGAAAGCGTACTATCAGTCGCAGACGCCGGTGGTCCCTGGAAATGTTCTTGCGGCAGACTCAGTGAAAAACTTCGCACTCGTTGGTGCGGCGCGCGCGGCGCTGAATCGAAACGATAAAACCGCCGCAATTGCATTTGCGCAGCAGGTGCCTGCTGACTTCGTGTTCTGGAGTTATTACACGGACAACACAACGGGGCAGCGCAATCGCACATACGAGAGATTGACGCTGGGTAGCAATGCGTATCTCCTGAATACACCGTTCGCGGCTATGACGACCGATCCGCGAATTCCGCGCGTTGCAGGAACCACGGGGCGTGGCTTTACACCGCTATCGCCGCCATCATACAGCACATTCAACAATACCGTGACGGGCGCTGCCTTCGCCGCGATTATGTCGGTACGGGTAGCCTCCGGTTTAGAGGCTCGTTACATCATCGCAGAGGCGCAGGGTCCAACAGCAGCAACGCTCGCGTTCGTCAATGAGCGTCGTGCTGCAGGATTGCAGGCACCGGTGACGCTTGCCGGTGATGCGCTGATGGCTGAGCTTCGCGATCAGCGAAGCCGGGATTTCTATCTCGATAACCATAGGCTTGGCGATCTGCGTCGCTATAAGAAATATTACAACGTCGATCTGTTCCCGAAGGGACCGTATCCTGGCAGCACGACGGGACAGATCTACAATGAAGCACCGGCTACTCTCGGCACAGCCTCCGATTGCTGGCCGTTGCCCACGAACGAGATCAACGGTAATCCGAACATTCCGAAGGGTTGATCAACAAGCAGGAATGGAAAAAGGGAGCGACGAAATGTCGCTCCCTTTTTTTTAGCTCCGCTCGTACGGAGTGAGTCGCGGAAAAAGTCGTGGAACGTGGTTGCAGTATTCGACGTAATCGTCGCCGAATCGATTTCTCAATTGCGGCTCTTCGAGCAGCGGGATGTAAATGAAATTCACCGCAAGGAACGTCAGCGCCCACATAGCGTGCGGAATCGACAAAAGGATGAGCGACTCACCAAAGATGATGAAGATGACGCCCGAGATCATTGGATTTCGCACATGTCGATACGGACCTCGCACTACGAGCTTTCGGGGTGGATCCCACGGGGCAAGTGTACCCTCACCTTCGGTCGCGAATTTCCTCAGCGACGTAACGAAAAGAAAAATTCCAAACGCGAGAACGAACACGCCGAGAACCTGAAGCGCGAGCCCGCGCGAATTGTTGGCGAGCGTGAGATCGACGTCGTTTCGTCGATAAATCCACATTGGAATCGCGACTGTCATCACGAATGGAAGAATCGCGATCGATAGCAGCTGTCTCGGAATCGCATACCTCACTGTTTGAACTCAGCCCACGGACCGCGTGTCTTTCGAAATAGCAGCTCAGAGTGGCCTGCTACCACGTAATCCGCCAGCTCACCTACATAGCGATAACCGAGACGTTCGTAGAGACGGCGTGCATTCGTGTTGAATGACGACACACAAAGAAACGAATTCGGCGAATCTTTGAAAATGCGCTCCTCCGCAAATGCGACGAGCTGCGATCCAAGTCCCTGTCCCTGGCGGTTGGGCGCAACGAGAACGGTCTGGATGTATCCGACAAATACTCCGGACATGCAGAGCACGATGAAGCCCGCAATCCCGTTCTCGTCTTCCGCTACATAAACCTCGCGCGACGGATCGGTAATAATTGAAAGCGACTTTTCAAAGCCGCGTCCTAGTGTGATCCAGGGATCAGTGCTGGACATCAGTCGTGCACATTCTTCGGCTTCCTGCGTATTCGCGAGAGGCCGAATGTTCATGATCAGATATGACCTTTGTGTCCGAGTCCTGCCGCGCGCCGCCAATCACCTAACTGGCCGAGATGATATCCGAGATGTCCCGTCATAAGGTAGGGTACCATTTCGGCGGCGGTTGGGAACGCGGGGCGTGCGGGCTCGAATGGATTTGGCGTCATGAGTGTTGACTGATCGACAGCTACATACACATCGCAGAGGTCTGCATAGATCTCTCGAAACTTTGTGCAGAGCTCATCCATTGCCGGATACGATTCAATTGCGCCAGAATTCGTTCCCGGTCTGAACGTGTCACGCCATTCCTTGGGCGCAATTGGATTTCTCCCACAGAGACGTCGTCCGAAATCGCCGGTTATGCACAGATGCCCAAGCAGCCACCCGGCGGATTTGTTGCCGGGTGTTGGCTCGAGCGCTGCATGCTCGTCATTCAAGCCATTCAGCATCGCCTCGGCGGAGGCGATCAGGTAGCGACACTGCGCGGAAATTGTTTCGGCGGAGAGAGACATGAATGAAATCTGTCTTTCTCTGCGCTTGCGCGTGAGACTCTTTATTCTCTGCAGTTTGGATTTACGAAACGCACAACCGTGCCAGTCAGCGAATTGCTCTCTGTTGTCGAGATCGATCCGCGGGAAATGACGGCGCCATCGATTCGAGTTCTTTCGTTGACTCGAATCACTGCATCCCCGCCAAGGTCGTGCGCGCGTTCACGCACGCGATGAACCACACGGCCCCAACCAGTGAGCCAATTGCCCTTCGCGGTAACGTGTCCGATTTCCTTGTATTGACATCTTGGCATTTCGGTTTCGTAGAAACGAATTGCGTCAGCTGGAGTTCGGTGGTCCATGACCGGTGTCGGGTCGAATGGAGTAACGCGAGAGGTGACGCACGCTGTCGCGACGGTGGGAAAAAGAAGTGCAATTACGATTTTGCTGCGGAGAGTCACGGCGCCTCCGGTAAGGGGATCAGGATCGAGTGTTCTGATCGCGCCTATGCCAGCGCCGAGCCTGCTCACGCGTTTTGCGGAAGTGATTGAGAGTCAACGATTTGAGGTATTGGACAGGAGGGTACTGTCCACGCCGAGTAGGGTTCTTGTCCAGCAGAATGGACAAACCCGGGCAGAGGCAAACCATCGGGTTTTGTGTCAATGGTTCTCGGCCTTCGGCGTTCGAGTAATGAGTGGGCGGTTAACCGATTACTGAAAACCCGCGAGCTGACTGCCGAGTACTATCGACTCAAAACCCGATGGGTTTTGGCTCTGTGTGGTCTGGCTTTCTCTAACAGAAATGTGTCAGCGGCGCGAAATTACGCGTATTCCAGCTCGAGGATTTTGCATGAAGCTGCTCGTAATTCGCCACGGCGTAGCGATGGATCAGGAAGAGTTCGCGGAGACCGGTCAGTCCGACGAATGGCGTCCACTTACGCGCGATGGGAAGCGCGAGACGAAAAAGATTGCGAAGGGAATTCGCAGGAATGTGAAGCAGATCGACTTGTTGGCGACAAGCCCGCTCGTTCGCGCACGCCAAACTGGTGACATTGTCGCGGACGAAATGGAAGTCGAAGATCAGGAAGTAACCGACGTACTGAAGCCCGAAGCCGCACTCGAGGAATTCGTGAAATGGTGCGAGCCGCACGCGGAAAAGAATCTGGTCGCAATTGTCGGTCATGAGCCGCATTTGAGCGCGTTGGTCACGTGGCTCGTCAGCGGTAATCGCCAATCGCGGATCGAGCTGAAAAAAGGTGGCGCGTGTCTGATTGAATTCGACGCTGGAGCAAAACACGATTCGGGAACCCTCGCCTGGCTTCTAACCCCCCGGCAGCTGGTGAAGAAATGACAGCTGCGTCGCCGTCAGTCCGGGTCTAGCGAACTGCCGGCTGCGGCTTCATCGTTATGAGTCGCCGTCCAGGTTGGTTTCCATGTTTCGCTCCGTCCGGTTCTCGGTCGCGCTAGTCGTTGTAGTTACTTCAGCTTGCTCAGACTCGGCGCGTGGGCCGAGTGATCCCGCGGTAAATGCAAGTCCTGTTTTGGGACGTCTCGCATTCGAGCAATCATGTTCCGGATGTCACGCGTCGAACGACGCATTCGACGTGAAGACATTCGGCTTCATGGACACGACAATCATTCGTCGGGCCGTAAAGCACGTGGACACGGCGACAGCGCGAAACATTGTCGCATACATTAGGACGATTGCCGCACCACGCATCGAGCAGAACGTCCGATTGTTTCAGCCGAAGGGCAATGTTCTCACCTCCGACGTCGATTTCGCAATCGCTCTCTTCGGCCGCGACGCGTGGCCTGACAATCTCACTAGTGCGGGATTGGCGTCGATCGATCCGCGAACAGTTCAGATCGGTGTGCGTCTGCCGATCTGGTCCGACGAAAAAACGAATCTCGACTGGATGCCGGACTTCGCTCTCCCATCGTCAATTCTCGATTACAACGGCGGAATGGCTGCGGCTGCGATTGCAGGATATCGCGCTGCTCC
>DATLDN010000034.1:0-25619 GCA_035525855.1 Gemmatimonadaceae bacterium | reverse complement strand
CACCGCCTCACTGGCTATCTATCAGATCCTTCACTACACGACGCCCAACGCGAGCGCAAACCACGCCTACACACGTGGTCCGCAGATTCGCTCAACATCATCCAACCCAGCCAATACATCGCGAGGCTTGGATCCATCCGGCGGCCCCAAAATGCCCGCGGCGTGCAGCTGGTCGATGATTCGCGCCGCTCTACCGTACCCGACCTTCAATCGACGCTGAAGCAGCGACGTCGATCCCTGCTGATGCTGAATCACAATCTCAGCAGCCTCGCGGAAAAGCTTGTCGCGATCACTGTCATCCGCCTCCTCCCCAGCAGTCGTTCCGGATTCCTGCGCCTCGCGTTCTCTGATCTTCGCAATGATGTCATCCTCACGCGGCTCCTCTGAGAACAATCCCTGCGCCTCGAGCGCTGCCTTCCTTCGTTCCTTTCGATCGCCATACCACGTCGTAATCCGCTCAGTCTCATCGCTGGAGATAAACGCGCCCTGCAAACGTGATGGCTCCGATTTCCCCGGAGGAATGAAGAGCATGTCACCATTCCCAAGCAGAGACTCCGCGCCCATACCGTCGAGGATGGTCCGGCTATCGATTTGCGATGCAACACGAAATGCAATGCGGCTCGCGAAGTTTGCCTTGATCAATCCCGTAAGAACATTCACACTAGGCCGCTGCGTCGCGAGAATGATGTGAATTCCAATTGCTCGCGCCTTCTGTGCGAGTATCGCGAGTGGAGTTTCGACTTCTGCCTGCACTGTCATCATGAGATCTGCGAGCTCGTCGATGATCAGCACGATGTACGGAAGAATGTCTCCCGTGTACTCGGTGTTCTCAAAGGCGACGTTCGGATTCTTTGGAACCTGCAGTTTCGCACCGTCAATCACCTTGCGATTGAAGTCCTGAATATTTCGCGCACCGTTTGCAGCGAGAAGCTCGTAGCGCTCCTGCATCTCGAGCACTGCCCACTTCAACACGGCGGCCGCATCGCGGTTGTCAGTCACAACCTTATGACGCAAATGCGGCAACACGTTATAGACGGAAAGCTCGACCATCTTTGGGTCGACCATCAGGAAACGCAGTGTTTTCGGCGTATGCCGATAAATCAGACTCGTGATGAGCGTGTTCACGCAAACTGATTTGCCCGAGCCCGTTGCGCCCGCGATCAACAGATGAGGCATCTTCGCGAGATCTGCGACAACCGGACGCCCTTCGAGATCCTTCCCCAGCGCGATCGGCAACGCTGCGCGCATCTCACGAAATTCCTTCGACTCGATCAGCTCACGAAACGTCACCATCTCCGGGGTAGGGTTCGGAACCTCGACGCCGACTGCTCCCTTCCCCGGAATTGGCGCAACGATACGTATGCTCTGCGCGCGCATCGCAAGTGCGAGATCGTTGGCAAGCGACGCAAACTGCCGAACCTTTACGCCCGCGGCAGGAGCGATCTCGTACTGTGTTACAACAGGTCCGGTCGTGCGACCAATCAGGTCCCCTTCAACACGAAATGTTCGAAGCGCGTCCATGAGCTTCACACCCATCGCGTCGAGCGCTTTCTCGTCGATGTCGACATTACGCGGTGGTGAAGGACTCAACAGCTCCGGCGAGGGACGCTCGTCGTCTCCCTCGAGCGAGCCATTGTACGCCGACGCATCGATCTCCGCCGCAATCCTGTCTGCGTGCTCTGCGACAAGATCGGCTTTCGTTTTCTTCTCGCGTTTCTTTTTTTCCGAACGAGGCTGTTCGTCAAGGTCGGCGACTGCCGCGGGGCGTTTGTCGAGAAGAGATAAATCGAGCGCCGGCATTTCCTCCGGACTTGGCTCCGGCGGCTTTGCACGTGATCCCCGCAACGGCGTTGCAATCTCCGGCTCTTCCGCAGAGAGCTCATGCATCCCGTCGGGGGACCGCACAGGAGAGCTCACGAGCGCACGGACTGGATTCCACGAAAGGGTCGCGGCCATCAGGGCGCTCAGCGCCAACGCAACGATTATCCAGGCACCCGCACTCCCTGCAAACTGCAGCAGGTAGAACGCAACGAAGCTTCCCCACAATCCGGACAATCCCGTCGCTTCACGCAGACCACCTTCGCCCAATCCAAGAACAATCGGCAGCAGAATAACAACGCCAAGGAGGAACACCATCCACGATCTGTCGGTGCGTTGGTCCAGTCGACCGAACAGTCGAAGCGCATGCGCAGCAGGCGCGAGCGGGAGCATTGCGGCAGCCGGCCAGCCGAGCATCCTCGCAAGCGGAAGTGCCAATAATCCGCCGGCCCACCCGAAGTTTCTTTCGGTATTCGCATCGGCTCCGAGCAAACGGAAGCCTTCGGTGGCGAGCGCGCCGGCTAAAAAGAGTGCAAAGAGAAGTAGTCCAATTCCCGCGAGCTCGCGCCGGAGCGCGATCGTCCGTGCTGCATCAGCGCTCGCGATCGGGTCCGATTCGAGTGATTTGTCGGTCGGAGTAGATGGGAACCACAGGGTGCGAATCCAATGCAGCACAGGCGACGAGGTCGTCACCGAATCCTGCTTCTGCGAGCGCTTTCCCGTGGACCGAGTCCTCGAAGATTTTTGCGATGTTGTCGCCATACCTTCCGTCAATGAGCTCGCACGCACACGCAGCGTCGTTCAGTTCGAGCGACGAGCCTGGCAACGAGATGGAGCGAACCAGGCGGCCGGCACAGGCCGCATCTTCGAGACTAAAATGTCCCTCATGCCCCGCGCATACAATCGAAATGTTTTCGTTCGCCCTCGCGGCGGTTCTCAACATCGTCGCTGCAGCCGAGTGATTGACGTACGAAACGACGATAACATCGCGCGCGCCCTGAAGCCCCATCAGCGCCCGGGTCCCATTCGTAGTCGTCATCAGGACAGTCTTGTCTTCGACAACCTCTGACGAGAATTCGCGCGGGGAATTACCAACGTCGAAGCCGGGAATCGGCTGCATCCTGATCTCACCGGCGAGCACAACCTTGGCCCGCTCGAACTGCTTCGCGCGCATCAGCGCAACGTCCGTGCTTTCGACAGGGACGACTGTACGCGCTCCATTGTCGAGCGCAGTCGCAATACTTGTCGACGCTCGAAGAACGTCGATCACCGCCACTACGCGGCCGAGAATCGAGCTTGGCGCCAGCTCACCGGGAGAAAGAAAGACGTCAACCTTCACTTAGGTTGGCTCTTTCAACAGGTGTGCCTCCCGCTCCAGGAATTTTGTGTCTACCTCTCCCGCCTGGAAGTGAGGATCCGCCATGACCCTCGCGAGGAAAGGAATCGTTGTTGTCACGCCTTCGACGATGAAGCTCTCGAGCGCCACCTGCATACGGCGTATTGCTTCTTGCCGGTCGCGCCCCTGACAAATGAGCTTCGCGAGCAGTGAATCGTAGAACGGAGGCACTGAATAGCCAGCGTATACGTGCGTATCGAGTCGTACTCCCGGCCCTCCCGGAGGATGGAACACATCTATTCTTCCAGGAGACGGTTGGAAGTTGCGTGCCGGGTCTTCCGCGTTCACGCGGCATTCGATGACGTGCCCCCGCAGCGGCGGCATTTCGGTAACAGAAAGCTTCTGCCCTGCGGCGACTCTGATCTGCTCTTTTACGAGATCGATTCCCGTGATCATCTCGGTCACGGGATGTTCGACCTGGATGCGTGTGTTCATCTCCATGAAGTAGAAATTGCCATCTTCATTGAGCAACATCTCGATCGTTCCGGCGCCGACATAATCGATCGCCGCCGCCCCGCGCACCGCCGCTTCTCCCATCGCCGCGCGGAGCTCGGGAGTTACGGCCGGACTCGGCGCCTCCTCGATAAGCTTTTGATGCCGCCGCTGTACCGAACAATCGCGCTCGCCGAGATGAATCACGTGACCGTGTCGGTCACCCATTACCTGGAACTCCACGTGGCGCGGGCGCTCGAGGTATTTCTCGACATAGACATCGCCGCTGCCGAACGCGGAGAGGGCCTCCGATCTCGCAAGCTGGAACGCCCGCGTAAAATCTTCAGGCTCAGCGGCAACGCGCATTCCCTTGCCGCCTCCGCCAGCAGCCGCCTTGATGATGACCGGGAAGCCAATGTCACGCGCGAACCCGAGCGCTTCTTCCGCATCTTCAACTGGGCCCGGTGTTCCCGGAATTACCGGTACGCCAACCGCTGTCATGGCGTTTCGCGCGGCGGCTTTGTCACCCATCACTCTTATCTGCTGCGCTGTGGGGCCGATGAAAGCGATGTTGCTCGCCTCACACGTCTCCGCGAACTCGGCATTCTCCGCCAGAAATCCATATCCGGGATGAATTGCGTCGGCCCCGGCAATCTCAGCGGCGGCTATGATGCGCGGAATTTTGAGGTACGAGTCGCGGGCGAGGGCAGGTCCGATGCACACATCATCATCGGCAAATCGCACGTGAAGTGATTCGCGGTCTGCTTCCGAATACACTGCGACCGTCTGAACGCCAAGCTCGCGACAGGCGCGGATTACGCGCAGCGCAATCTCGCCCCTGTTCGCGATCAGAATTTTCTTGAACATCCCTGCCTGATCAGGTCCTCACTTCCTGATTGAGATGCTCCCACCTGGAATCACTCGCTCCTGCGACACCCTGGACGCGAAGTGCAAACTCGCTCGGGTTCGTTGCGTTATAAAGCGCGTCCTCATACGAGATCACGCCTTTCTTATACCAGTTCATCAACGATTGATCGAAGCTTTGCATTCCGTATTGAATTGTGCCTTCTGCGATCAGCTCCGGAATGTTCAGTGATTTCGACATGTCGCGAATGTTATCCCGAACCGCGGCAGTATTTACCAGCACTTCGCACGCGGGAACTCGGCCCGCTCGATCTGTTCGTGGAACGAGACGCAGTGAAATGACTGCTTCCAACGCACTCGCGAGAAGGAATCGAACCTCTCCCTGCTGGTGTGGCGGATAGAACGACATGATACGGTTGATCGTTTGCGTCGCATCTGTCGTGTGCAGTGTCGAAAACACGAGATGTCCGGTGTCCGCTGCTTTCATCGCAGTGTCGAGCGTCGGCAGATCTCGAATCTCTCCAACTAGAAGAACATCGGGATCCTGCCGTAGAACGCGCCTCAATGCCTGCTCGAACGTCGCAGTGTCAGTTCCGACTTCGCGCTGATTGATTCGCGCTTTGTTATCGCGATGCAGAAACTCGATTGGATCTTCGATCGTGATGATGTTCGCCGAACGATTCTGATTGATGAACTGAATCATCGCGGCGAGGGCTGTCGATTTTCCGGATCCGGTAATTCCCGTAACCAGAACAAGACCGCGCGGTTTCATCGCAATCTGCTCTACAACTGGTGGAAGATTCAGCTCTCCGATTGTTTGCGCCTGAAATGGCACGACGCGAAAGGCATACGCAATCGTTCCGCGCTGCTGAAAGGCGTTCACTCTGAACCTGCCGATTCCAGGGACGCCGAGTGCGAAGTCGGCTTCCTTCATCTCCTCGAACTCTTTACGTCGCTTGGGGGGCATGATCTGATCCGCCAATGCCTTCATATCGTCGGAGCGAAGGGGCGGCATGCTGAGCGTCTTCAGGTGACCGTCGACGCGCAACGTCGGCGCGCATCCAACTTTCAGATGTAAATCAGACGCGTTGTCTTCCAGCATTTGCCGGAGCACACCGCGATAATCGAACGTCGACTCTACTGCCTGCATTCCCCGGTCAGGTGTGCGCTCACCCATTGGGATCTATCCTGAAAAGGACCTGTCCGTATTCGACCGGATGTGAATTCTGCGCGAGAATTTCCTTCACCACTCCGTCGAATTCTGATTCGATTTCATTCATGATCTTCATCGCCTCGATGATGCAGAGTATCTGGCCCTTCGAGATCCGATCACCAACCACAAGGTACGGTTTGGCTCCTGGCTCGGGGGCACCGTAATAGGTGCCAACCATGGGCGACTTCACCTCGAGGTAGTTCGCCTTCGCCTTCTCTGCGCGGGGCGGAGCTTCCGCCGCCGGCGCGTTGTTAGCCGCAGGTGCGGGAGGGGGCGGGGCCATCATCGGTTGCATCTGCATTTGCGACGCGAGCTGAACGCTCGCGCGCTGATTCGAGTTCTTCGAGATCCGAATCTTCAATCCCTTGTCGGAAGTGATCTCGATTGAATCCACAGTCGATGCATCGATCATGTCTACCAGCTTCTTTACGAAGCGCAGGTCGATCATGCGGTCATCTCCGGGCCGGCAGATCGGTAGTGATACTGCGCTTTTCGCAGCTTGAGTATCGAGTGTCTCATGCGACCTCTAGTAGCTCCCGCGAAAAATTCGTGAGGACTCTTGGACCGGTCGCAGAGAGGTGAACGTCGTCCTCAATACGGACGCCTCCCCACCCCGCGCGGTAAATTCCCGGCTCGATTGTAACTACTGCGCCTTGCTTGAGGGCCGCTTCGGCCGTTTTACCCAGCCGGGGCGCCTCGTGAACTTCGAGACCGAGCCCGTGTCCGAGGCCGTGACCGAAGGCAGCCCCATGACCGCGGCGCTCAATGTAGCTCCTTGCGAGCGTGTCGGCAGCAATTCCGGTCATTCCGACGGCCACCTGCCCAGCCGCAATGTGGTTTGCTTCCTTCACGACCTCATAAACTTCGCGTTGTTCGGCGGTCGCCGCACCTACGACAAACGTTCTCGTCACGTCGGAGCAGTAACCTTCGTGCTGCGCCCCGAAATCCAGCAAGAGGAAGTCTCCTCGCTCGATCACACGTTTCGATGCACGCGCATGCGGAAGTGCCGCTCTGGGTCCCGAAGCGACAATTGGGGGGAATGGCGCGTCCTCGCTGCCTTCGTCGCGCAGCGCCTTCTCGAGAATTCCAGCAACCTCGAGCTCCGTGAGTCCTGCCCGAATCATTGGAATGACACGACCGAGCGCGTCAGTTGCGATACGGGCAGCTTCGGTGATCAGCGCGACTTCGTGTGGGTCTTTCGATTCGCGCAAACCTTCGACGAGACCCACATGCGGGCGCCATTGCCAGCGGCTGCCTTCGTTCAATAGTCGCTGAAAATCGCGATGAACAATGTGTGCCGACTCGAATCCGAGAATTTCCGTCGTATCCAGTCGCGGCAGGGAATCCCAGAGTCCGGTCCAGAGACTCGACGGTTCCACGCGGACATTCGCCAAGTCGCCAACCTGATCTGCAACTTGTGTTTCGTATCGGAAGTCCGTTACAAACACTACATCGGTCTGCGTCACGAGCACGAGCGCGCTCGATCCGGAGAATCCTGTCAGGTAGCGAATGTTCGGAAGCGACGAAAGCAGAAGTCCATCGACTTTTTCCGACGACAGTTTGTTGCGAAGTGCTTCGAGTCTGTTGCGGCGTGAGTCAGTCATGGGAGGAGAGTTTGGCGACAAGTCCGCGAAGTGCCAGCTCGTACGACATCGCTCCAAATCCCGCGATTACCGCGACAGCGGCGTCGGAAAGCATCGAGTGGCGCCGCTCGGGCTCACGCGCGTAAATGTTCGAGAGGTGAACTTCGGCGAACGGTATTTGCACGCTGGTCAGTGCATCGTGTATTGCAAGACTCGTGTGACTGTAGGCCCCGGCGTTGATCAATGCCCCATCAGCTGATCCTTTCAGAGCGTGAATTGCGTCGATGATGTCTCCTTCACCGTTGAACTGCGCGAAGCTGATCGCTGTGTCCAGCTCTTTCGCCACTTCACGGAGCCTCGATTCGATTTCCGGAAGCGTGGTTTTTCCGTAGATCGCGGGCTCGCGAAATCCTAGAAGATTCAAGTTGGGACCGTTGATGACGGCGATTCTCACGAGTTTGCCAACCCGTCGAGCCATTCTCTGAAACGACGGATATCGTCTTCTGACTCCCGCATGCCTTGATCCGCCGTTGACGAATCGGGTTTGTTCGCCGCTCGTTGCTCTGGTGGGGTCGGAATCGGTGACGGCGGATTGTGTGCGACAGCGCTGCTGAGCGCAGCCGCGGCCCGGCTATCCTCAACGCTCACCGGAGCATCTTCAAAAAGCGAAGCGAATGCGTCGTCGGCGTATGGATATTCGGCCTTATCCCCGGGAATTTCAGGTGATTGCCCGGGCTGCTCTTCTTCGAGAGCGCTTGAAGATTCGAGTGAAGTAAATGCGTCCTCGCCGTTGATCGCAGGCGGCCGCATCGACCCTAACGTTGCGAAGAATTCGCGAATTGTGATTCCGCGGGATGGAGCTTCGGGCGTTACCGCCGCCTGCGGTTCAGATTGCTGCGCGATCTCGCGTTCTGGCTCCGGCTCATGCTCAGCCTCCGGCTCCGGCTCCGGCTCCGGCACCGGCTCCGCCTCGGCAGCTTCAGCTACCCGTGACGGTATATCGAGCTCGTCATTCTCCTCTGCAGGAACCTCTACTGCGGGAGTTACCGCTCTCGGCGGCTCATGCTCTTCCTTAGGCGCCATGAACGACGACATGAAAGAGGCGCCGTCCTCATCAGAAGGAAGCCCAAAGAATTCGTCGTCGTCAGGCTGAAGTTTGGCTGGAGGCTCGTGCTCAACTCGAGGTTTGTGTTGAAACGGAGGCTCGTGTAGAACTTGATCCTCGTTTACCGGTTGTGACTCGTATTGAGATTCAGACGCCTGCGGAATCTCGGACATCTGGAACGAATCGCTCGTATCTACCACATCCTCGAACAAACCATCGCCCCACGAGTCTGCAGTATCCCATAGATCGGTAGTTTCTATCTCCGCGGGCGCTTCGGCTTGCGGAGTGTCGATTGCCTCTCCTGCACCCGCTGCTTCTTCCATCAAGTCAGTTGTCACCGGCGCTGCTTCAGTCGAAGCATCCAGCGGCGCGGATTGATTCAGGTCAGCCGACAACTGCGTGATCTTTTCCTGCAATCCGGAATCATACGGGTCGCGCTCGGCGAGCTGTCGATAAATCTCGAGCGCCGGCTCGAGATAACCCTGCTCGAGGTAAAGCTCGGCAAGTGTTCGAGTGACAATTGGCGATGATTCGTATTCCGGTGTCGAGCGGTAGCCACGATCCTCGACATCGGCTGCGATGGGCGAAACATCTTTTACTGCTGGTTGCGCCGCCTCGAATTCGATTGGCTCAGGAATCTCTTCCGTCTGGAATGGCGCGTCCGGCTGCACGTCTGATACAGCCGCGGGCGATTCACTCGATTCAGACGGCGCATCTTCGCCCACAGTGAATTCGTCTTCCAGATATGGACTGTCATCCATCTGCGATGCTGCCGCGACAGGCGCTTCCGCCGGGGACTGCTCGACCCTGGGCTCTTCGACTGGAGAAGCTTGAGCAGCGACTTCAGTGACCGTTTCCGTCGCGGGAACTGACAACGGCTCAGTGAGCTCGGCGAGATACGCTGCGACTTCTGCATCCTGCGGATCTCCATCGAGCGCGCGCGAATACCAGCTGCGCGCTTCGTCTACTTCACCGCGCTGACGTGCAATGTCGCCGAGGTGGCGGAGCACAATCATGTTTTCGGGATCGAGCGCGAGCGCCTGGCGAAACACAGTGTTTGCTTCATCGACGCGGCCCGCATCATAGAGCGCCTGTCCATATACGACATGTCCGCTCATGTGACCCGGCTGCTGCGCGAGATGCGCGCGACAAATTGCTATCGCCTGTTCGGGATCACCCGCTTTACGGTATTCGTTGGCAAGCGGCGCAAAGTAGCGCCGCGGATTTTCGTGGAACTTCTGCCTCAGCTCTTCAATCCGAGGTGAACTCTGCATCCGTTTGAACCCCGCTTGTGTGCCGTCCCTTGAGCCGGTTGGGACAGAACGGCTGAAGATACCCCGCCCGTAGGAATGGCGTCAATGTGAAGTGACTGTCCAGCTTGCTTTTACGCCTGCAAAGCCCGTACTTTTGGGGGCTGTACCTCCCCTAAAAAATCCACTAAAAAGCTCTTGCAGGAGTAATACGAAGTGCTCCAATCAATGCGGAGCTCCGCAAAGTACATCTGGATCTTCCTCGTCATCTTCTTTGTCGGGGGATTCCTGCTTGCTGAGACTTCCGGACTCTTAGGCCGCGCGCCTGTTACGACCACAACCGCTGTAGCGAAGGTGAACGGCGAAGAAATCCTCGCCAGCACGTGGTTTAACCTTACTCAACAGTTGGAGCAGCAGGCGTCCCAGCAGTCAGGACGAAGCGTTTCGCTCGACGATCGCCAGCATCTACAGGACCAGGCGTTCGAGCAGCTCGTTTCTGAGACGCTCCTCAGACAGGAGTACAAGCGTCGCGGCATTACCGTCACTGATGAAGAGATTGCCGCGGCGGCGCAGAACAGTCCGCCGCCTCAGCTTCTTCAGAGTCCGGAGCTGCAGACCGAGGGCCGCTTCGATCCTGCGAAGTATCAACGCTTTCTCGCCAGCCCTGCAGCGCGACAGGAAGGAATGCTGCTTCAGCTCGAGTCCTATTATCGCGACGCGATTCCGCGCGAAAAGCTGTTCATGCAGATCGCCGGGAATGTGTACGCGAGCGATGCAACGCTGTGGCAGACGTGGAAGGACACTCGTGACACGGCACAGATGTCATACATCGCGATGCGTCCCGACCTCCTGCCCGACAGCGGCGTTCAGGTGCCGGACAATGAGATCGCCGACTATTACGAGAAGAACAAAAAAGATTTCGAGCGTCCGGCGCGCGCGACGGTGTCAGTGATTGTTATTCCGCGAGCTGTGACCGCGGCCGACAGCGCCGCGGTAAGAAATCATGCACTGGCAATTCGCGACAGAATTCTTAAAGGCGAAAAGTTCGAGGACGTTGCCAAAGCAGAATCCTCAGACTCTGCATCGGGGGCGCAGGGCGGAGATCTGGGCAAAGGCGGTAAAGGCCGCTTCGTCCCGCAGTTTGAAGATGCTGCGTACGCGTTGAAGGCTGGCGAGGTCTCGCAGCCGGTTCTTACGCCGTTCGGTTACCATCTCATTCGCGTCGACGAGCATAAGGGAGACACTCTCGCACTTCGCCATATTCTGCTCAGGATTCAGCAAAGCGACACGGCTGCCACGGCAACCGACAAGAAGGCCGACGAGCTCGCGAAGATTGCAGCATCGACGACAGACCATCCGGAAAAACTCGACGAAGCTTCGAAGGCACTTGGGATTCCGATCCAGAAAGCGACGGTTGTCGAAACCGACGCGCTGACAATCAACGGTCGTTATATCCCGAGCGTCGGATCATGGGCTTTCACGGGTGCCAAGGTTCGCGAGACAAGCGATTTATATGACGCCGAGGATGGGTATTATCTCGGTCGTCTCGATGCGCTGACGCCGGGCGGAATTCCTTCGCTGAAGGACGCGACGCCCGAAATTCGTGCCTTGCTCGCGCGTCAGAAGAAGCTCGATAAGCTGGTCCCTCGCGCGCGAAGCGTCGCTGCCGACGCAGCTGCGACCTCGTTACCGCAGGCAGCGCAAAAGGCCGGACTCGATGTAATCGAGAGCACGCGTTTCACGCGCGTTGGCGGTGCTGAGGGAATTGGTCGTCTCAATGAGGCTATCGGTGCCGCGTTCTCGTTGCCGATTGGTGTAGTCAGTGCTCCGATCAGAACGCACGACGCAATTTTTATCGAGCGCGTGAATCAGCGCGTCGTTGCTGACAGTCTTGCGTGGGAAAAACAGAAAGAAGTCCAACGCGCGCAGGTTACGAACCAGCTACGCCAGCAGCGTGTCCGCGATTTCCTGACCAATCTTCGCGAGTCCGCAAAGATCGAGGACAAGCGGAAAGAAGTTGAATTAGCAAACCGCGCAGTAACCCAGTAACATCTCACTTCCGACTGCGCGAATAGCGCCGCGCGCTACACGCGCGTTCGTCGTATAAAAGTAGGGGTGAAGAAAATCCCTGAGAGGGAGGGATCGGCCGTAGTCTGAGCGTAGGGGAGTTGTTAGTGAGCGTTATGGCAGTTTTGCATGAATATCCCGAGACCGACTAAGTAAATCGAAGCTGGTGAATGCAAAACTGTCATTGAGCTCACTAACAACTCCCCTACGCTCAGAACAGCCGCGCCCGACCGGCGCGGGAAAATGTTAGGTAAGCCGCTTCGGCTCTCGCGCCGGCTCTTCCGTCCGCGTCTCAGGAGCGCGTCGCTGATCGAGCTCTGACTGAGTCAAACGCGGCTCATAGGTCGGGGGCGCCGCAGGATCGATCTCGCGCGTCGCTTCATTGATGTTCTTTTTGAATTCCTTGATACCCTTCCCCATCGATCCGGCGATCTCGGGAATTCGCTTCGCCCCAAACAGGAGCAGCACGATCACGAGGATAATCAGAATCTCGGGAAAGCCGAGGTTACCGAGCATTTCTACCTCCTAAAAGAGCGAGCGCGCAACGAGGTACGCCAGAAGCACACCTACAAGACTCAACAACGACACGTCGAGCGCAATGGGTCCAAGCGCAACCTTCAAAATCACCAGATCCAGCGGAAGCGGTCCGATGGATGGTGTTACACCAGTCGTGAAAAATTCCTTCGCCGACCCCGGCGGAAGAAATTTCCTCGCCACCTGAGTCATTAAACCGCCCGTAATGAAGCCCGCCGCGAGAACCAGTCCATAAAAGACGGCACCGCGGCGCGATGTACTGCGCGGCGGCGGCATTAGGCGTGTCGCTCCATTACATACGAAATAGACTCGAAGAGCGCTGTGCGCGCTACCGTATCCGGCAAAGATTCCAGTGTTCGCTCCGCTTCATTCGCGTATCGCGCCGCAATCGATCGCGCATAATCCAGCCCGCCTTTCTCAGTGACCAGCGAGATCACTTCTGCGATTGCTTCATCCGCAGGCGGTGCCGCGGCGAACAGCTCTTCCACTTTCTTCCGGTCGTTCGCGCTCATCTCGCGCAAAGCATAAATCAACGGCAAAGTCACTTTGTGCTCGCGCAGATCGATTCCTGCAGGTTTCCCTGTTGTCGTCGCGGCTTCCGTGTAATCGATCAAGTCATCAGTAATCTGAAATGCCATTCCGAGGCGCACGCCAAAATCCGCAAGCGTTTCGCGACGACTCTCCGCGCCGCATAGTGCACCAATCTCACACGCGGCCGACATGAGAGATGCGGTCTTGGCGCGGATCAACGCGAAGTAGTCCTCTTCCGATGCATCGAGCGGTGACGAGGCGGTGAGCTGCTGCAGCTCGCCGATAGTCATCGCGGTCGACGCACGTGTAAGCGCGTGAAGTGCCGCAATGTTTCCAACCGTCACGAGCCTGTTGAGCGCCGTCGAATAAAGAAAATCTCCCATGATCACGGAGATTTGATGATTGAACAACGAATTCAGCGTCGGCATTCCTCGACGAAGAACCGAATGATCGATTGCATCGTCGTGAACGAGCGTCGCCAGATGAATGAGCTCTACCGCAGCAGCGAGAGTGATGGACGTCCGCTCTGCGCGATCTTCGACGTCGCTCGATAGAAGCACGAGTGTCGGCCGGAACATCTTCCCGCGCATTGCCATCAGGTGCGCGCTCATCTGCGCCACGAGTGGAGCATCCGTAGCGACTGTATTCCACATCTCTTCGGTTACTTCATCCAGGCGGTCGCGAACTGGCGCCTGCAATCGTCGAAGCGCGTTCGCCGATGAGCGTGAAGTAAATCCCTCGGGCGCCGGTGAGGCACCCAGTGCCGTCATTTCGGCGCTTTCGCCAGAGATGATAGTCGCCTCGCGGCGTCGCGGAAATTCATGTTCACGGCAACGACTCTCTGGTAATAGGACGCAGCGCTCTCGGTATTTTCGAGATCCTCAGCTGCACGACCTAGAAAATAAAGCACTCCGACCAGTTGGTCATCATCCAGCTGTCGATCGGCCGTAACCCGCTCGAGGACCGTGGTTGCAACCGCGGGCTCTCCTTTTTCCATGAAACATTCGCCAAGAGCTTCAGAAGCTCTTATACGATGACTGCTCCCGCGCGTCGCCTTCTGAAACGCACTGATTGCTTCGTCGACAAGGCCCATCTCACGGAAAGCGATACCGAGATCGTAGTGACTGTCGAAATCTGAATCGTCGACACTGCGCGCAACGCCGGCTTTGAATTTGTCGAGCATCTCGGCGAAATCCTTCTGCTCGTTGTTTTCCGGCACGTCATCGTGCGCCACCATGCGCGTGGATTGCGGAGTTCTAGTTCTCTCGATCCACTCCGCGAGGTCGATGAATTCATCATCGGATGACATCGACTGAGGCTCGTCGTACGCCGGAGTCACGTCTCCAGGGGCGGAAATTATGTCGAGTCCCGCAAGCGGATCCGGAAGTATCGACTCGTGCATCTCAGCATCGGACGTATCGCTCGATCCGGCCTCGGGTGCAACTTCTTCGGGCGGTTCTTGCTCCGATTCCCCTGATTCCCCTGCGTCCTTCGAGTCTGAATCGCCGGGCATATCGACAAGCGGGGCGATATGAAGAACCGGAACCGGGGATTCCGGCGTGAGCTTCACCATCTGCTCGAACGACCTCGGAACGGTCGTCGCCATGTCGTCGGTGCTCGGTGTGCTGAGGTCCGCGGTAACCAGCTCGATGGGTGGCTCTATCTTCGGAGTGCGCGGAGACGGCGACGGCGGTTCATCAGCAAGGGAGGTCAGCTCGAGCCCGGCGAGTGGCTCCGGTGCGGACGGCGTTGGCGCGTCAGCAGCTCGTGGCGTCGCAGGAGTTCTATCGGAAGCTTCGTCATAACCGAGATCGAGAAATACGAGACCTTCCTTTTTCCGCTGACGTGGCGTCGTCGTTTTTTTCGGCGTGACTCCCGGATCGATTGTCTTCATTCGCTCGAGCGTCGCCGCAGCTTCAGTAGTCCTGCCTTCGGCATCGAGAGTCTCGTAAAGAAGCTGAAGCTGCTCGAGTGCTTCCGCCTTCCGATCTGCGCGCGCCAGCTGCTCCGCGAGCATCAATCGAACGTCATCCTGCCCCGGACATAAATCCGCGAATTCCTTTAGGGCGCGAAAAGCTTCGTCGAGCTTCCCGACTTTCTGCATTCGATCGGCATACTCGAGAAAGTTTTGCTTTGCATCGCTGTTGAATCCTTTCTTCGCGCTGATGAGCCCGAGCTTGTAATACGCACTGCTCCGGTTCGGCGAGTAGCGCAGAATCTTGTTGCAGAGTGCAATCGCGTTGTTGAAGAAGCCGCCTTCAGCATAAAGGTCGACGGCTTTCTCATAGTAGCTGATCGCCTCTTCGCTGTTGCCTAGCCGATAGTGGAGGTCGCCAACGCGGTTGAAGAGCGGGACGTCGCGGTCCTCATCGCTCGCGCGTGAGAAGTCGAGCACCTGCTGGTACAGCTCGAGAGCTTTCTCGTACTGCTTTTTCTGCTCGAACTCGGCAGCTTTTTTCTTGAGCTTCGCGATGTTGGACATCTAGTCTATTAAAACCCCATCCGGTCGCGTCGCAGCGCGAGACAATGATTGCAACTTATTGGCTTACGCTCGAACGATACAGGCTTTTCCTCGCGCCCACGTCGCCTTACAACGACGATCACCATACCAATACGGTATCTCACGAATATCGTCGGCCTCGAAGATAGCGAGATCGGCGGAATAGCCGGGGGCTAGCTGCCCAGTTGTTTCTGCCAGTCCCAGCGCCGCCGCCCCGTTTACTGTCGCAGCTACAAATGATTCCGCAACGCTCATCCTCAACTGGCTGACTCCAAGCGTGAGAATCAACGGAAAATTGACTGTCGGCGACGTTCCCGGATTGAAATCCGTCGCAAGAGCTACCGCTGCGCCCGCGTCAATAAGCGCCCTGGCAGGTGCCTGTTTTTCCCGTCCCAGAAACAGCATCGTCCCTGGCAGGAGAGTAGCCACAGTTCCAGCGCTCGCAAGAGCGAGAATTCCCGACTTTGATATTGCGGCAAGATGATCGGCTGATACTGCTCCAAGCTGAGCGGCGAGCTCTGCTCCGCCGGCGGGCTCCAGCTCATCGGCATGCAGCTTTATTCCGAGACCGGCACGAGACGAGGATTCGAGTATGGAGCGGGTTTCTTCGACGGTGAAAACACCTGGTTCGCAGAAAACATCGGCAAAGCGAGCGAGTCGCTCCCCCTGTACGATCGGAAGAATTTCTTCAATTAGAAGTTTTACGTATTCGGAGCGGCCGCGTGGTCGTGACCGGAAATCCATCGGAATTTCGTGTGCGCCGAGCCATGTCGGGACGATCCGAACCGGTGTTGCTTGCGCCACACGCGCAATCACGCGAAGTGACTTGAGCTCGTCGTCGAGCGAAAGACCATACCCTGACTTTACTTCGATCGTCGTCGAGCCGTAGCTCGCTAGCTTGTTGACTCGCGACAGAGTGAGATCGAAAAGCTCGTCCTCGCTTCTCGATCTCAAGTCGGCAACGGAAGAGTGAATTCCACCTCCCTGCCGGGCGATTTCCATATACGACGTTCCCGCGGCGCGCATCTCCTGCTCGGCGTATCTCGCGCGACCAAAAACAGCATGTGTGTGGGAATCAACGAGACCCGGGGTGATGACACTGCCGGAGCAGTCTACTTCACGCGCGTCCGGATAACCGCGACGTAAATCCGCTTGCAGCCCTACCGCCGCGATCTTTTCACCTTCGACAGCAATCGCCCAACCCGATTGAACGCCGGCGTCGCGCATCTCTGCCCCGCGCCGCGCCCGCGGCGGCCCCGCGCACGTTGCAATCTGGCTCGCATTGGTGAAGAGAAGTTTTTCCAAAATGCTCAAGCCATTACGTCACGAATGCGAGACAATCGCAACGGCGCCTGCGCTTCACCTCTGCAAGCGTAGTAACACGCGTTGCAATCGACTGGTTTGTATTTCTTGAACTCGCTCCAATGAAAATCCACCGGAAAATCAGGACACCGTTTAACGTGGCCGGTTGGATTGATATGAATCGTGCGCAATCCTGAGCGACACGGTTCTTTCATCACGCCGCGAACGTGAAGCGGAATTGTCTCGAGATAATAATCCGAATTGGCGATAACGCCGCGATGTCTTTTCTTGAATTCGAGGAGCTGAGCGGTTACCGCGGCGAGCTCTTCGATCTTCTCGTGGGGGATCAATCCGTCGCGGTTGCCGTTCTTTGAATCACTGTACGAGCTGAAGTTGACGCCGCAACCGAGCTCTCGGGCGCGCTCTGCAATTGGAATGATTTGATCGAGATTCGACTGCTTGATAACCGTATTGAAACGTACACTGTCAATTCCGCTCGAGCGCATTCGCGGAACGAGATCGAGAATTCGTTTGGTGAGACCTGGAATCCCCCGAGCGAGATCATGTCGCTCGTCGAGATAATCGAGAGAGATGTTGAACTGATCGATCCCCGCTTTCCAGAGTGATTGTGCGCGCTCGACCGTGAGCATTCCACCATGCGTGAGCAGGGACGAGAATTTTACATGAACAGCTTTGTTGACCGCCGAAACAATTTCCTCGAGATCACGTCGCAGTGTTGGCTCACCACCCGTGTAAGTGATCATCATTGGATTAAAGAATCGTGCTGCGTCCGTAAAATCCTTTAGCTCGGAATCGCGCGCTGACTTGTCCGTTTTCCAGTAATCACAGAACCCGCATTTCGCGTTACAGCGGAGCGTGACCTCGAAATGAACGAGAATCGGTTTTCTCACGGCAGTCAGATACGCGTACTTCACGAGAAACACCGGAACGTGCCATGGCTTGAACTTGCTCGACAGCATTTAGCGCTCGAGAGGAATGTGAATATCGTGCGCCTTTGCTGTTTCGATTGCGGTTTCGTATCCAGCGTCTGCATGGCGTGCAACGCCAAGCCCGGGGTCGTTGGTGAGAACACGCTCGAGTCTCAATCGCATCTCAGGCGTGCCGTCGGCGACGATTACTTGTCCGGCATGAAGCGAATTCCCGATGCCGACACCACCGCCGTGATGAAACGACACCCACGACGCGCCGCTGGCGACATTCAACATCGCATTCAGGATTGCCCAGTCGGCAATCGCATCACTTCCGTCGCGCATTCCTTCAGTCTCTCTGAAGGGCGACGCAACGCTTCCAGTATCGAGATGATCGCGACCAATCACAATTGGCGCTGAGATTTCTCCAGACGCAACGAGATCATTCAACGCAACGCCGAACTTCGCCCGCTCGCCCTGCCCCAGCCAGCAGATACGCGCCGGCAATCCCTGGAATGCGATTTTCTCTCTCGCGAGCTCGATCCATCGCCTGAGATGTTCGTTCTCCGGAAAGAGCTCGAGCACGAGGTCGTCGGTGCGCGCGATGTCTTTTGGATCTCCCGACAGCGCTACCCACCGGAATGGTCCCTTTCCTTCGCAGAAAAGCGGACGGATGTATTCCGGCACAAATCCGGGAATGTCGAAAGCGTTTTGAACGCCTGCGTCGAACGCAACTGTCCGAATATTATTTCCGTAATCGAAAGCAATCGCGCCTTTTCGTTGAAGATCGAGCATTGCTTCGACATGCACGACTGCTGACGCAGTGGAAAGTTCTACGTAGCGTTTCGGATCCGCGGTCCGCAGCGCGAGTGCTTCATTCAGTGGCATCCCCGCCGGTATGTAACCGTTGAGCATGTCGTGAGCACTCGTCTGATCAGTCAAGACATCCGGAATAATCCCACGACTTGCCAGCTGTGGGAGAATATCTGCAGCATTCCCCAGAAGTCCCACCGATATCGGCGATTCCGTCGATTGTGCTTCTTTGATCCACGCAATCGCTTCGTCGAGACTCGATGTTTTCTTGTCCAGGTAGCGAGTTGCAAGCCGCTTGTCGACTCGAGCTTCATCGACCTCAACAGCAAGCATCGCCGCGCCCGCCATCGTTGCAGCAAGCGGTTGCGCTCCTCCCATTCCACCAAGTCCGGATGTAAGAATGAAACGTCCGGCGAGAGAACCGCCAAAATGTTTTCGCGCAACCGAGCCGAATGTCTCATACGTGCCCTGCACGATTCCCTGCGAGCCGATGTAGATCCATGAGCCTGCGGTCATCTGGCCGTACATGATGAGGCCAAGTTTCTCGAGCTCGCGGAATTTTTCCCACGTTGCCCATCGCCCGACAAGATTGCTGTTCGCGATTAAGACACGAGGCGCGCTGATGTGCGTCTTGAAAACACCAACGGGCTTCCCGCTTTGAACGATAAGAGTTTCATCGTCTGCGAGCTCGCGGAGCTCTCGAACGATAGCGTCGAATGATTCCCAGTTTCGCGCGGCTTTGCCTGTTCCGCCGTAAACCACAAGATCCTGAGGCCGCTCGGCGACCTCAGGATCGAGATTGTTCATGATCATCCTTAGCGCGGCTTCCTGCTGCCAGCCTCGACACGTAATGCCTGTGCCGCGAGGCGCATGAATAGCCGGCCGCGTCTTTGATGCAGTTTCTCTCGCCACAGGCTCATGCATCACATCCGTCACGATGTCAGCTCTGCTGCAAAGACTCCCTTAGCCACAGCATCCGCGAGCCGCTCGATATCGGGCGTCAACACGCGATCTGCCTCGAGAGGGGGCACTAACAGTCGGACGAACTCGTGCGCGCGCAACACGCCTTTCCCCGGCTTGAGCGGCGCTCTGTGATCGATACCCTGGGCGGCGCACATCAATTCGATTGCAAGAATTTTCTGGACATTCGCAACAACACGACGCGCTTTCCATGCCGAGCCCATTGCCATCGGCACAACGTCCTCGCGATTTCCGTCAGTGGGAATGGTGTCGACACTCGCGGGGTGCGACAGAAGCTTGCACTCGCTTGCCAGTGCGGCCGCCGTGACCTGCGCCATCATGAATCCTGAATGCAAACCAGGATGCGTGCTGAGGAACGCCGGCAAGCCCTGATTGAAATCAGGGTTCACGACGCGATCGATGCGGCGCTCTGCCATCGTTGCGATGTTCGTGAGAACAATTGCAAGAAGATCGAGCGCATTTCCTACCGCGAGTCCGTGAAAATTTCCGCCGCTTAGAATTTCGCCGTCCTCAAAAACGAGAGGATTGTCGGTGGCAGCATTCAGCTCTCGCGTAATTATTCCATCGATCCACTCGAGTGCATCGAACGCAGGGCCGTGCACCTGCGGCATGCAGCGTAGCGAATAGGGATCCTGCACTCGTGGATCCCCATAACGATGGGATTCCCTGAGCTCGCTGTCTTCGAGTAGCTCACGAAGCAGCTCGGCCGATCGTGCCTGTCCTTCCTGGCCGCGCGCTTCCTGAATGCGCGGGTCAAATGGCACCGGCGTTCCAAGCAAAGCTTCGAGCGACATCGCGCCCGACACGTGTGCTGTGCGCCATATGATACGAGCATCGTTGGACGCGAGCGCTGCTATAGCTGTATGCGCCTGCGTTCCGTTAATTAAAGCAATTCCTTCTTTCGGTCCGAGCTTCAGCGGCTCCAGGTCCACCCCGTTCAAGAGCTCGCTCGCCCGACCACGCTCGCCCGCCCGAAAAAGATCGCCTTCACCAATCAGCGAAACTCCGAGTGCAGCAAGAGGAGCGAGATCACCACTCGCTCCAACGCTGCCCTGCTCGGGCACAGGCGGATACAACCCGGCGTTCAACATTCCAACGATGAGCTCGACGAGCGCGGGCCGACTACCTGAATATCCCTTCGCCAGAACGTTTGCCCGCAGCAGCATCATCGCACGGACTTCGCGTTCGGGGAGCAACGGACCTACTCCAACCGAATGGCTTCGCACGAGATTTACCTGAAGGTCGGCCAGCTGATCGTGTGGTATTGCAACCTCGGAAAGTTTTCCGAATCCGGTCGTGACGCCATACACGATGTCTCCGCGCTCGACTATCTGATCTACAACCGCTCGAGTGCGCAGCATTCGATCACGCGCACTTCCCGAGAGCGCTACCTGTTGACCGTCGATTGCAACTGCGTTGACGTCCGCAATCGTGAGCGAGCTCCCGTCGATTTTGAGCGGCCCCGTCGCAGCTTTCATCCGGCGGGAGTGGCTGTCACCGTCTGTGTACTCGAATTCCATCTCCACTTTGCGGCGGGACCTTCGAGATGCACGCCACCAAGCCACCGGTCACTGCCGCCGAGCGTGATCCAGTCGCGCTCACCCTGCAGTACTTTTCTTCCGTTGTCAGTAATACCAAGTGTAGCCGTCATTATCGATGGAGTCTCGCTGTCATTCGTTTGAATTGACACAAGCGGAGACGATCCGCCAGCTAGACGGTTCAGATAAAGTGTCGCGCTCGCATCTCCACAGTAAATGCGGTCTTCCCTGTTTGTCGCATAGTCGAACACTTCGGAGAACGTCGTCGCTCCATTGTCCAATGCTTCGAGCAGCTGCCGCTCGGACCGCGAGAGACCATCAGAGCTCCACGGCAATTCCTCGAGCAGTCTTGTCAGCGCTTCGGACAGAAACGGCAAGGAAGAAGTATCCGTCTTGCGCATTTTCTCGATGTCGCGAGGATCGGATGATGTAACCGCTCTCCATGCAGAGCGGCCGAGCATCATCATCGGAACGGTTACCGGTTGTCGCTGATTGTTCAGCTCCTGAAATTGTTCGATCGGGAGCGTGCCGAGATATCCGGCAAAGGAAACGATCTCAACTTTGAGTGGATTTTCCCGCATCCCGAGCTTGCTCGCAAAGAAATTGAGAAGCTGAAGAAGCTGCAGCTGATCGTAGAGATCCCACTCGAACCAGAGGACAATACCTTCGTAATCTACGTATCGCTCTACGACTGCATCTCTCGCGAAAAACTCTCGCCCGAGGTCGCGATCACCTGCCCACCCGATCTCCGTGAGATATCGAGCGCGTACCCGGCTCATTTGAGCGAGTGATAAATCCGGAGGAAGCGGACCGTCATGCAGCACATCGCGCCACGGCAGTATGTCGCCGATGATGCGCGCTTCGTTCATTGTGACGGCGGCGGAATCGCCGTTCGTTATGTGCAGTGTGCGCGCGGGCGTCAAATGCTATTGGGTCTGACGGTAGGTCGCCTTGTCGTAGTTGAACTTGATGTCCGGATCCGCGTTGAGCGCGATGAAGAAATTAAACGCAAAGTTTCCGTTCGGCGCTCGTGTGAATGCGAAGATCGACCGCCAGTCATGCAGCGACCGCTGCAGTGTAACCTGCTGCTGGCTGAACTGGTGTGCGTTGAAGTCATAGCTGGTGCCCCACGACGCTGCCCACTTCGGCGTGATGTGGAAGCTCATTTGCGACGTCACATACTGTTGCGGAGGCTGGCGAACAAACGCCGCGCCTTGAGTAAGAATTCCAATCTGTTGTGCGCCGCTCGGATGTTGCTGCTCCTGGAGAAGGCACTGTGCATAGACAAAAGAATTCGTCGAGAAAGGCGCACAGACCGTGTTCGGGTCCTGCTCGATTATCAATCCGTTCCCTGTCGGCGGGCGCTGCCGCGTCTGACTATACGTGAACGACGCCTGCCATCCCCGAGTCTCCGGAATTGAATATTGCTGGTTCCTGACAGATGTCCCCGCAATCGGCGTCGACGCAAACCGCTGCGCCATAGCATCGTCGCGACTCGGCTCGAGTTTTTCAATCGTCGGTGCGCCATGAGGAACAGCCTTTCCGAAGATCCGACTGATCGCTGCGAAAATCCCCGATTGATTATTGACCGAGAACGAAGCGTTGATACCGGTGCGGAACGGCTTGAACAGCGCGGTATCGCTCTGCACATCTCCCTGGAAAAGCGAATAGTCCGCGCTGAAACGCATTCCAGGAAGAAGATCGGAGCTCACGTCATAACGGAAACGATCGGTTGAGAAACCTGGATGTCCCTGCCGGTGACGCTCGATGTCGTACGTGACTGGGGAAAAATTGAGCGACACAACTTTTACTTTGCGACCTTCAGAAGCGCTGCTCGTGTCACGCGCCTTCATTTTTGCTTCGAGATCGGTCGACAGGTTCAGCGTCACCGCTTCTGAAGCAATCGACCCAATGTAGTTTCGCGGTGAGATATTCAACGCGGACATGTACTCAGGACTCAGCGTCGCTGCGGGCGAATAGCTGAATGTCATCGACGGCGAAACTGTGTGTCTGAATCGGCTGACATTCCCGATTCCGGGGAAAAGTCCGAAGAATGTGGGCGCCGCAGAAAGGCCGTATGAAAGACGCTTCGATTGATGGACGAACTGGCCACCGCTCAGCTGCGTCCGCACCCAGTACGGATGCGCGCCATCCGCGTTCGACACACTAACACTCGGCGAAACTCTGAAGGTGTTCGTCAGAACGGTCGGCAGAGAAAATGACGTCTGCCAATCGGCTTCCGTGCTGAACGTTCGCGCGAAAACGCGTTGCGTCGTTACACCCGGATTCGCCGGATCGACAAGTTGAATGATCGTAGGGGAATTGTTTTCGCGATCAGCAATGTTGAATGAATTCTGCCAGTTGAACCCAAAGATTTTGATCGGCGTATTGAACGTGATTCTGCTTTCCCTGGAGTCCGCCTTTCGCTGTGTGCTGTCACGCGCTCCATTGTTGTCGAAATACGTGAACCCAAGGGGGCCCGGGACATCGACCTTCAGCCGCTCGGCGTTGATCAAATTGAAGCTCGGAGTCCAGTCAAGCCACTTCGCCAAGCCGATTGTGGGACTGGAGATACTAAGGTTCGGAAAGTTCCGGGATACCTCCTTGCGCCCGGGATATTGCGTTTGATCTCCGCCAAACGAGAACTGCGCCTTACCAAACTGTTGTTGATAGCTCGCACGACTCTGAATTGTCGCAAGCACCTGGCGTGGGTCGAACGTCGTCTGACGTTGAATTTGAGTGCTGGTGACGTAATTCAAATCCATCGTGAGATGCGATGTCGCCGAGAAATCCTGTTGGTGTCCCCACGAAAGAGCGGTGTTTCCGGTGCCGTCACGCTGAGCGAGCTTGGAAACGCCAAAGCGGCCGGTGATGAAGCGATCGAGCCAGCGATATCTCCACTCTCCGTTCAAACGAACCCAACCCGGATCGCCAGAGGAGCTGTTTGCTCCACTGCGCCAATCGAGTGAAAGCTGAGCGTCGTAGTAATCGCTCAGCGCGAAATAGTAGCCGAGATTCTCGAGATGACGCCGATACGTCGGGCTATTTCGGAAGATCTCACTCACACCAAAACGCGGAGTGAGAATTCCGCTTCGCCTTCCCGACCGCATATCCTGAAAGATGAACGGAAGCCACATCACAGGTACGTCACCGATATAGAGAACGGCGGGACGAGCAACCATGATGTTCTTCGAGATCATCTTGATCTCTTTCGATTTGAATCGGTAATCGGGAATCGAATCGTCGCAGCTCGTGATCGAGCCGTTGCGCACGTAAAAAGCGGTTTGTCTACCTCGACTCGTATCGGAGACGAACGAAGCCTCTTTACCACTGACGAACCATTGCTCGCCGGTCTCGAGTCTTGTGCTGATGTTTGTAACGGTGCCACGACGGGCCTCGACATTGTAACGAAGCTCGCCGAGCGCGACGACGTCAGAAGTCTGCTGCGATGGATCACGTAGAAAGAGCGAGTCCCCGCGCGCAATAACGAGCTTCGTGGAATCGTTGTAGATGATCGTGTCACCGACAAGCAACGTTTGTCCTCTGCCTACCCCGGACGGATCACCTTCGAGGTACAGCGTTCTCGTTTTCGCATCGAACCGAACGTGCACACCTTGATAGCGCGTTGCGGAATAACCGGGGCGAGACATGAGCGCTTGTGCGACCGAATCCGTCTCTGCCCACTTGATCAGCTCACGCACCTTCGACGAGTCG
This sequence comes from Gemmatimonadaceae bacterium, assembly GCA_035525855.1. Taxonomy (GTDB): domain Bacteria; phylum Gemmatimonadota; class Gemmatimonadetes; order Gemmatimonadales; family Gemmatimonadaceae; genus UBA4720. Next base: position 1,049 of record DATLDN010000034.1, on the reverse strand, counting down.
GCACGCGTCGAATCTCGGCGAGTCAAAGTGGAATCGCGCCGCGACTGAATTGAATCGCGCGGAGCTGTTGCAGGTGCGGGAACGGGACGCCTGGGAGTAGGAATTGTCGGACGCGTTGGCGTTTGCGCGACCAACGATCCCGAGGCAATCGTGAACGCGATGGCTCCGCAGAGGGATCGGAGTCTCACGCGTTCGCCCCTAATCTTCGCGGCTCACGCCGAACAGCTTCAGCCGCAACCGCGCGCTCCATTCGAGCTATGTCCTCGCGCGCCGCCGCTTCGGCACGCTGACGGCGGCGTCGCGTCACGGAATACGAGAGAGCGACGCCAAGCTCGTACAACAGGTATAGAGGAACCGCCAAGGCGAACAATGTCGTCGGACTGGCATCAGGCGTAATGAATGCAGCGACGACTACTGTAATTACAATCGCATGACGTCTGTAACGACTCAAAACTTGCGGATTCACAATCCCAAGCGCCGACAAAAGCAGAATCGCGATCGGCAACTGGAATGCAACTCCGAACGCCAGCATCATGCTGAACACAAAGCTGAAGTACTGCGTCGCCTCGATCATTGGCGTGAGCGCAGTCGACTCGAATCCCATGAAAAACTTCAACGTGAACGGGATCACTATGAAATAGGCGAGAACCACACCCGACAAAAACAGAAAGATCATACCGAACATCACCGGCACGATCACCCGCTTTTCGTGCGAATGAAGCGCTGGTGCAAAAAAGCCCCAGAGCTGATACGCAATTACGGGTGTCGCCACGAGAATTCCCAATATCAGTGACGCGTTCAAAACAATCTTGAACGACGTGCCGGGATGCGTGAACACGAGATGTCGCCCACCCAGATATGGCTCGATCGGGCGCGCGAGAAGAGCGACGATATCGAACCCGCCGCGCGAGAGAACGACAAAAGCAATCACTACACCAACGACAACAGAGCCGACAATCCAGAACAAACGATGCCTCAGCTCCTCGAGGTGATCGAGGAACGGCATCTCCGTGTCTTGCGCGCTCCGACCCATCTTCCGTGAAATGATT